>JAILHT010000137.1 GCA_024695665.1 Lachnospiraceae bacterium | reverse complement strand
GGAATCGGAGCATGTGACCTTCGCTGTAAACGAAGTTTGCAACCTTGCAGAGATTTTGATCAACAGCGATTCTTCGCTGTCATCTATAACTGAATATTATCCCCTTGCCCGGGTATCATCCGATGAGATGTCGGCCACAGTGTTTTTTGACAGTTCCTTCAAGGAGACGACAGCCGAAAATGCCAAATACCGAATGGATGTAACCGAGGAGCCTTCAGACACCGGCACGGATACAAATATCGATTATTTTTTGATTGATGAAGGCGAATCTTCCACCTGTCTCTACTCGGTAAATCTTTTTACCCACAGTCAGATAAGTGCTGAGAAAGGAGGACAATAATATGAATTCAAAATCGTATTCAAATATTGGTTTCTCCTCGATAATGGTTGTATTTGTAACCATCGCTTTCCTAAGTTTCGGAGTACTCTCTCTAATGACTGCGAGAGCCGACAACAAGCTGACTAAAAAGACTGCAGAAAGAAACAGTGATTATTACAGTGTTCTCTCAGATTCGGAAAGACTTTTGGGAGACCTTGATACATCATTGAGCCAACTATATACAAGCAGTTCAAACGAAGAAGCATATTTCTCGTCAGTAAATGAATTGCTTTCGTCGGAAAACGGAACTTTTTCGACATCGGCAGATTCTTTTACATACAATAGTGATGATCATTCACTTACATATTCCCTGAGAGTATCATCGCTCCAGGTTTTATCGGTCGAACTTATTATTCTATATCCGGCCGAAGAAAATGATTATCATTTTTATGAAATGATCAACGAAAAAACATACACTGATATGGAGGAGGAAGCCACTGAGGAAACCCTTCATCTTCTCGGTGGGAATTAAGGAGGATATTATGAACGCAAAAGAAATGCTCGAGCAGGTTACAAAAGACGGCGCATCCGATATTTTCGTGGTAGCCGGTCTCCCGCTTACATATAAGGTAAACAGCACTATGAGACATCTGGATGACCACAAGCTTATGCCTGAGGACACCGAGAATGTCGTAACCGAGATTTACGATCTTGCAGGTCAGAGAAGCATGAAACGTTTTAAGGAAACCGGTGATGATGATTTCTCATTCTCAATTCCGGGCGTTTCCCGTTTCCGTGTCAGCACCTTCAAACAGCGTGGTTCTTTTTCGGCTGTCATAAGAGTAATCACCTTCAGTCTTCCTTCACCGGATGAACTGAGCATTCCGGAGACCGTAATCAACCTCGCGAAGACCAGATCCGGTCTTGTTCTCGTGACAGGGCCTGCCGGCGGTGGTAAATCAACCACTCTCGCCTGCATCATAGACAAGATAAACCATGAGGAAGAAAGCCATATCATAACTCTCGAGGATCCACTTGAGTTCTTGCACAGACATGACAAGAGTATCGTCAGCCAGCGAGAGGTAAGCTCAGATACAGAAAGTTATCTTACTGCTCTCAGGGCAGCCTTGAGGCAGAGTCCTGACGTTCTTCTTCTTGGAGAGATGCGTGACTACGAAACAATCAGCGTAGCTATGACAGCTGCAGAGACCGGTCATCTCATCTTCTCCACACTGCACACAATAGGAGCCGCAAATACCATAGACCGTATAATCGATGCCTTCCCATCGAACCAGCAGCATCAGGTATCTGTTCAGCTCTCCATGGTACTTAGCGCTGTAGTTTCTCAGCAGCTCTTACCTGCGGAAGACGGAACCCTGGTTCCTGCATTTGAGATAATGATGGTCAATCCAGCTATACGAAATCTTATCCGTGAAGGCAAAAACCACCAGATAGATGACCGTATTGCCACATCTTCACAGGACGGCATGATTGCCATGGATACCAGCATCAGAAATCTCTATGAAAAAGGAATCATCTCAAGGAAAACAGCTATAGAATATGCTTCAAATCCTGAGATGATGGAGAAAAAATTACAGTAGTAAAGTCCACCTTTTAGGTGTTCTTGTTTTTACATTCGGTCTTACTATTTAAACCCTAAGGCCAAAAACAGGCTGTGTTCGCAATGAACACAGCCTGTTTGCTTTTTATGTTTACATTTTTATTTAGACATTAATCTCAGCTTTTACTCCGAGAATATCCTTGTTTGCATCAAGTACCGGCTTTACAACCTCGTTCAGATACTTTGTAACTTGATATGGTGCTCTTCCTACATACTTTGCAGGATCCATGGTCTTTTCAAGTTCCTCAAGGCTGAGGCCAAAAGCAGGATCTGCTGCGATGAGCTCAAGTAGATTGTTGTCAAGGCCGTTGACCTTTACATTCTCTCCTGCCTTCATTGAAAGCTGTCTGATTCTCTCATGAAGTTCCTGTCTGTCTCCACCCTTCTTTACGGCATCCATCATGATATTTTCGGTAGCCATAAACGGAAGTTCGCTCATGAGTCTCTTTGTGATAACCTTCTCATATACAACAAGTCCATCAACAACATTTAAGCAAAGGTCGAGAACTCCGTCTGTAGCAAGGAATCCCTCTGCGATGGAAAGTCTCTTGTTCGCCGAATCGTCAAGTGTTCTCTCAAACCACTGTGTTGCTGAAGTTACAGCAGGGTTTAAAGCATCTATCATGATATATCTTGAAAGCGATGCGATTCTCTCACTTCTCATAGGATTTCTCTTGTATGCCATAGCTGAAGATCCTATCTGATTCTTTTCAAACGGTTCCTCAACCTCCTTGAGATGCTGAAGTAGTCTTATATCATTACTCATCTTATGAGCACTTGCCGCTATTCCTGCAAGAATGTTTGATACTCTGGTGTCGACCTTTCTTGAATATGTCTGTCCCGATACCGGATAACATGCCTTAAATCCCATCTTCTCAGCAATCATAGGATCAATCTTATCAACGGTCTCATTGTCCCCGTCAAAGAGTTCAAGGAAGCTTGCCTGTGTTCCTGTTGTTCCCTTAGAGCCTAAAAGCTTGAGTGTTGAAAGGACATAATCGAGATCCTCCAGGTCCATCATAAACTCGTTCATCCAGAGAGTTGCTCTCTTTCCGACTGTAGTCGGCTGAGCAGGCTGAAAGTGGGTGAATGCCAATGTTGGAAGATTCTTATATTTATCGGCAAAGGAAGCGAGCTCTGCGATAACATTCACAAGTTTCTTTCTGACAAGCTTAAGTCCTTCAGCCATTATGATAATGTCTGTGTTGTCACCTACATAACATGATGTTGCACCCAAATGGATGATTCCTTTTGCCTTCGGGCACTGTACTCCGTATGCATATACGTGGCTCATTACATCATGACGTACCTGCTTCTCTCTCTCTTTTGCAACCTCAAAATTTATATCATCGGCATGCTCTTTGAGTTCTGCTATCTGCTCATCTGTGATATCAAGTCCAAGTTCCTTTTCTGTCTCAGCAAGAGCGATCCAAAGTTTTCTCCATGTCTTAAACTTCATCTCCGGGGAGAAAATATACTGCATCTCCTTGCTTGCATATCTTTCCGAAAGTGGGCTGTTATATCTGTCTGTGCTCATATCTTATCCTTCCTAAAACTTACATTTTTCATTTCCGCTAACATATTACCACAAAGTCGTGTGAAAACATACATTGCGAATCACTTTATTTGTCGTACTCGCCTCTTATATCATCCGTCGGCGGATCCAAAGGATATGTTCCGTTGAAACATCCCTTGCAGATACCAAGATAATCTACCATCTCCTCAAGTCTCTCGATTCTGAGATAACCAAGTGAATCCGCACCGATTATTTTTCTGATGTCCTCAACGCTTCTGTTATATGCGATAAGCTGCTCTCTCTCCGGAATATCAGTTCCGAAATAGCAAGGCCACAAAAAGGGCGGAGAACTGATTCTCACATGTACCTCTTTCGCTCCGGCATCATAAAGCATTCTTACTATACGATCCGATGTGGTTCCGCGGACAATTGAATCATCAATCATGATGATTCGTTTTCCGTCAACCGCTTCTTTTAATACATTGAGTTTTACTCTTACGCTGGACTCTCTGCTGCTCTGCTTTGGTTTGATAAAGGTTCTTCCCACATAGGTATTCTTTACGAAAGCTGTTCCGTAAGGAATCTTTGACTCCATAGAATAACCTATAGCCGCAGCATTTCCGGATTCCGGTACACCGACAACAAGGTCAGCCTCAACCGGTGTGTCCTTTGCAAGAAATTTTCCTGCCATAAGTCTAGCATCATAAACTGATTTTCCGTCTATTCTGGAATCTGTTCTGGCAAAATAAATATATTCAAATATACATCTGGAATGTTTTTCTTTTGGAATTGCCATCGTCATATCCGACTGAATCCCATATTCCGGCGAGATTGAAACGATCTCTCCCGGCTCCACATCTCTGATAAACTCAGCGCCTATTGTATCAAGTGCGCAAGTCTCTGATGCCAAAATGTAGGTATTGTCTCTCTTGCCGATAACAAGAGGCTTAAAACCAAACGGGTCCCTCGCACCTATGAGTTTCCTCGGGCTCATTATAACAAGCGAATAAGCTCCTTTTATCTTTGCACATGCTCTCGCTACAGCTTTCTCAACGCTTGGGCATTTTGTTCTCTCCCTCGCGATATGATAGGCAATAACCTCAGAATCGATGGTTGTCTGAAATATAGCTCCATCGTATGCAAGTTCATTTCTGAGTTCGTTTGCGTTGATGAGATTGCCGTTGTGGGCAAGCGCAAGTGTACCTTTTACATAATTTAAGACAAGCGGCTGTGCATTTTCTCTTGTAGAGGAACCTGCAGTGGAATATCTTACATGTCCTACACCTATATCTCCATGCATACCCTCAAGGTCTTCAGCTGTGAAAACCTCGTTTACAAGCCCCATATCTTTATGACTTATAACTTTTCCTTTCGGACCCATGGTATCGCTCACTGCAATTCCACAACTCTCCTGTCCCCTGTGCTGAAGTGCAAACAGCCCGTAATAAATCCCGGAGGCAACATCTGCACCGTCAAAGTCATACATGCCGAAAACTCCACACTCCTCGCGAAGTTTGTCGAGCTCTCCTGTCATTTCAAAATTCATGCTTTATCCTCAAATTTTAGATTGTTTTTCCTGTGAGAAGCTCATATGCTTCATTATATTTTCCGATTGTTCTCTCAATCACGTCTTCCGGAAGAAGATAATCGCTGTCCTTGTGCGCCTTGAGCCAGTCTCTTACATACTGCTTGTCAAATGAAGGCTGAGATTTTCCTTTCTCATATCCCTCAAGCGGCCAGAAACGTGAGCTGTCCGGTGTGAGCATCTCATCTCCGAGAACAACCTCTCCGTTCTCATCGAGACCGAATTCAAACTTTGTATCTGCGATAATGATGCCTTTTTTGTATGCATACTCCGCACACTTCTTGTAGAGTGCTATGGTGTAATCTCTCAACTTCTTTGCATACTCCTCACCGTGTCCCGGGAACTCTTTCTCAAGAACCTCAATGCTTCTCTCGAATGAAATATTCTCGTCGTGATCGCCTATCTCTGCTTTTGTACTTGGTGTATATATAGGTTCAGGAAGCTTTTCAGACTCCTCAAGTCCCTCAGGAAGTTTGATTCCGCATACAGTCTGATCCTTCACATAGCTCTCCCAGCCGCTTCCTGTTATATATCCTCTTACGATACACTCGATTGGAAGCATTGTAAGCTTTTTACACTTCATGCTGTTTCCGTCAAACTTCTCATTTCTGAAATACTCCGGAAGGTCGTTTACATCAACAGACTCCATATGGTTCTTTACAATATCTCCCGTAAAATCGAACCAGAACTTTGACATCTGTGTCAAAATCTTTCCTTTTCCTGTAACAGTATTTTTCAAAATATGGTCGAATGCTGATATACGGTCTGTAGCAACGAGAACCATACTGTCTCCCAAATCATAAATCTCTCTGACTTTTCCTTCTTTTACCGGCTTAAATTCCTGAACGCTCATTTTTTGCTCCTTTCATATGCAACGTTTTTCAACGTACATCCGAATTATAATACAGGGTTATGAAGTGCGTCAATGTTATTATTTTTACTAATGTAATAACCGTGAGTTATATAATTCTTTTGTAGCATATATGAAATTGAGAGCAAAAAAGGACCAAAGCCTTCGTCTTTGAAGGATTTGGTCCCTTAGATTCTGTTTTTATAGTCTCTTGTTTATTACTTTACAAGAAGTGACTTTCCTGTCATCTCGGCAGGCTGCTCGAGTCCCATAATCTCGATAAGTGTAGGAGCTATGTCTGCAAGGCATCCTCCTTCACGAAGCTTAGCGCCCTCCGGTCCGTTTACAAGGATGAACGGAACAGGATTTGTTGTATGAGCTGTATGAGGCTTTCCTGTCTCATAATCGATCATCTTCTCAGCGTTTCCGTGATCTGCGCAGATAAAGAGTGCTCCGTCTTTCTCTATGATTGCATCTACAGCATTTCCTACAAGAGTATCAACTGTCTCTACAGCCTTTACCGCTGCAGGTATAACACCTGTATGTCCAACCATATCCGGATTTGCAAAGTTTATAACTATAACGTCATACTTGTCTGACTTGATTGCCTCTACGAGGTTCTTTCCTACCTCAGGTGCGCTCATCTCAGGCTTAAGATCGTAAGTTGCAACTTCCTTAGGTGAGTTTACAAGTATTCGATCCTCGCCCTCATTGAGATCTTCCACTCCTCCGTTGAAGAAGAATGTTACATGAGCATACTTCTCTGTCTCTGCGAGGCGAAGCTGCTTAAGACCCTTGTTTGCAAGGAACTCTCCGAATGTATTCTTTATGGATTCTTTCTCAAAAGCAACTGACTTGTTAGGTATTGTCTCGTCATAATCCTTGAAACAAACATAACATGTCTTTATATAATCTCTCTCAAATCCGGTGAACTTGTCATCACAGAAAGCTCTGGTAATCTCTCTTGCTCTGTCAGGTCTGAAGTTGAAGAAGATTACTGAATCGTTCTCTTTTACAAGTGAAAGAGGCTTTCCTGCTTCATCTGTGATAACTGTAGGAAGAACAAACTCATCGGTAACATCCTTCGCATATGACTCTTCCATCGCCTTAACAACATCAGTAGCCATCACTCCTTCACCTTTTACAAGGGAATTGTAAGCCTTCTCTACTCTGTCCCAGTTGTTATCTCTGTCCATAGCGTAATATCTTCCACTGACAGATGCTATCTTTCCTACACCGATCTCGTTCATCTTGTTCTGAAGCTCAATGAGATAATCTTTTCCTGATGCAGGAGGTGTGTCTCTTCCGTCGAGGAAAGCATGTACAAAGACTTTATCAAGTCCCTGCTTTTTTGCCATCTCAAGGATTCCGTATATATGTGTGATATGGCTGTGTACTCCACCGTCCGATACAAGTCCCCAGAGATGAAGATCGCTGTTGTTCTTTTTGCAGTTTTCCATAGCAGCAAGAAGTGCTTTGTTCTCAAAAAAATCTCCGTCGTCGATAGCCTTTGTGATTCTTGTGAGATCCTGATATATAATACGTCCGGCCCCCATGTTCATATGTCCTACTTCGGAATTTCCCATCTGTCCGTCAGGAAGACCTACCGCAAGACCAGATGCTGCACCTTTTGTAAATGGGTATTCTTTCATAAGCTTATCCATAACAGGTGTCTTTGCCATTGCGATGGCATTTCCGTTTGGATTGTCATTAAGTCCGTATCCGTCAAGTATCATCAATACTACAGGTTTTTTACTCATTCTGATTTCCTCTTCTTTCTGTAAGTACGTATTGTTTTATATGAATATTAATTGTCTAAAATCCTTTGCTATTATAATTCAAAGTTATAATTTTAACAATCTTTTTAATCGCTTTTTAATATCAGTTTTATATTTGTTGTTTTATTCTAGCTTTGACACAAGCCCATCCGAATCTATGTGCGCTATACCGGAATGTGCATTCATCCAATCGATAATGGATTGTTTCTCGTCCGCATCCGTGACGAGATATGTTTTGCAATCCTGCTGAACACAAGGCAAAAACAAAAAATCTATCGATCCGTCAGATTTTATCTTCACCTGTGAAACTCCGGTTTCCTTCCTCGCCACACCGTCTGTCGATGTGCTGGAAAACCAGAAATTACCCAGACTGTATATTATCGGGACATCCTCTATATATGAGATTCCCTGAAGGCAATGAGTATGTCCGCCTATTATGACATCCGCTCCCGCATCCACGAAGGCCTCCGCAAGCGCAACCTGGTCACTCTCATAGGTGTATACTCCTTCTGTTCCCCAATGAACAAACACTATACAGATGTCACTGTTCGCCTTGGCATTTTTTATTACCTCGACAAATTTTGAAGGATTTAGTGTCTTTAAAACTCCCGGTGTGGTCTCAGTGGCTTCCCTGGTGTAATTGTATGTTCTCTCTATCTGTGTCGCTGCAACTATAGATATCTTTCGACCATTGCAAATATAATAATAAGGCTCCGTTGCCTCCTCTATATTTTTCCCGGCTCCGACATGTGCAATACCTGCATTATCAAGGGTGTCTATTGTATCTATTATCGCATCATCGCCATAATCACACATATGATTATTTGCAAGGCTTACGATATCTACCCCGAGATCATTTAAAACCTCTACTCTTGTTGGGTCTGCTCTGAAGGTGTATGCCTTTCCCGGTATTGGCTCTCCTCGGGTTGAATATGGAAATTCATTGTTTATCATCATTATGTCAGATCCCGTCATGAGATTGACAAGTTCTTCCGACAGACAATCGAAGATACCGTTTTCCATGAGATCCATATACTCCACGGTGTTCATATTCTCGCCAAGATTTATATCTCCGGTGAAGCTGATTACCGTCTCGTCCCCGGAAGCTGTTTCCTTGTATTCCACATTCTCAAGCTCGTATCCTTCTATACCTGTACACTCGCAATATTTGTTCCAAAGAACATGAATACTCTGTCCGCAAGTCTGATACCACACTTCCGGATCCTGTGTATCTTTGAGTACTTCCTCCGTGATCGGTGTCAGTGCATCTTCCCCATATTCCGATATATACCAATACAAAAAACCCTCATCTATTGAATGTCCGCCAATAAGGTCGCTGTTGCAATGATTCAACACAAGTGGAATCCACATATCAACATTTTCGCTGACTGCCTTGGGGTTCTCGTGAAGTACTGCCTTCATCTCTTCCAGTTCACTGTCTTTCTCCGATTCTGCCTCATCACCGGCATCTTCCTGCGATTCAACCGAATCCGTATCCTTCACGTATTTAGTAATTGATTTTTCCCCACAACCATTCAATATTACCAGGCATCCGATTATGACCAATATAATATTTATAAATCTTAAACCGTGCAAATATACGCCCTTCATAACTCTTAAAGTATATCATATAGTACTATGGTAGCAAAAGCATTTTTTGAGTTATAATGCATATGGGAGTTTTTACAATTAGTTTTCATATCTATTCTAAAGGGGCGGCATATAAAAAAACAAAAGCCTCACTATATTCATCTATTTTTATTTATGATGCTGTTTGCGATGTTAATGCCGTTTAACGTCAATGCAAAAACATATCAAAAACACAACGTCAGCATTACAAAATCCATCACACTCTATGCAAATGATGCAACAAAGAGATCAACACAACAGGATACCTATTACTACACGGTTCCGGGAAAGGAACAGGAGGTAACAGCGCTTTAAAGATCTACTCATCCAAATCCGATGCTGAGGCTGAAAACGATGAATTTATCACATATATAAGTGATATTTACTGCGGTGACAGTGCTGTGTCCAGATATATTTCCATAACTGAATCAAAAACTTATTATTTTTGCTTCTATTCATGCTCTTCTGACGGATACACCTGCACTACTTCTTTTGACATCACATACTATCCGCAAAGTGGAACAATAACTACCGGCGAAGGTACATACCAGCTTTTTTCTGCACCATCATACACCGGCTCCGATTATACCTGGTTAAAATACAAGGCAGGTAATAATCAGTATGTGGATTTGTATTTCTATTCACTCGAAAAGCTGGGATACACCAGTCCATATTATATTGTGATTGCCGATAAGAACAAAAAAATATACAAAAAAATGCCAAAAGGCACCTACTACCTGAAGATACAAAAATACTCGAACAAAACACCGGGTTCAGGGCTATACACTATAACATGGCAGTAATAATTAAAAGGCTGTTGTCAATACCTACAACAGCCTTTCATTTGTTTTATTTGTTTTATTTTTTGATTATTTACGTAAATATCTGATTAGTAATTTACAATCTTTCCGAAATCAGCTTTGAGCGAAGCTCCGCCAACAAGACCACCGTCAATGTTTGGCTTAGCGAAAAGCTCTGCTGCATTTCCTGCATTTACAGATCCGCCGTAC
>JAILHT010000085.1 GCA_024695665.1 Lachnospiraceae bacterium | reverse complement strand
TTCGCATGTGTGGCCGCATATTTCTTAAAGTGTGACTACAGCTATGCCGGCATTCTCGCCATGATAGCTCTTTACTTCTTCCGTCAGGACCATGTAAAAAGCATATTCGCATGCTGCATCATTCTCATATGCGGATATTCAAATGAGGTATATGCAATATTTTCCGTGCTTCCTATCCTCTTTTACAACGGAGAGAGAGGAAACACGAATAAACTCTTAAAATATGCTTTCTACGCAGTTTATCCGGTTCATCTACTGATCATCGCATGCATTCAGAATCTGTTTTAACCAACTGATGTATTTTTCTTTTTCCTCCTCGGGCGAAGCGATTTTTATCCTTCCCCCGAAGCCGGAAAGCCAGGCATAAAACTGCGGACTCACAGCCACATCCGCTCTCACTCTGACATGATCGTCGTCCTCATATCTCATCGGAACATCGATTCCAAACCTGTCTATGCAGACTCCCGCAAGCGAGTTTTCCGCTATAAAATTCACTGTGACGATATCGCCTCCGAACATGCCGAAGGTTCTTTTTGCAAGCGCTGCGACATCGATTTTTTCGGCCAGTCTTCTTCCCATCCTGATGCGATTGACCATAGACAGATGAAGCATCTTGTCCACCCTGTAATGCTTTATCGTATCTGCCTTTTCATCATATCCCATAAGATAATAGTTCTCGTCCTCCCAGACCAGATACCATGGACTGACCACATAGAGTTCTCCGTTCTTTCTAAGAACCTGCTCCTTCTTGGTGTTCCATTCATAATATTGAAAAGATATCTGTCTGTTTGAATTGATGGCATCATGAATCATATCCACGGCATAGTAGACAGACTCGTTTACGGTTTTGTTTCTGTCGGAGACAACCACCTCTCTGTGCAGCTTTCCCGCGCTGTATTTGTCAGTGAGCTTCTCGAGCTTTCCTATAAGTTCTCTGGTTTTTCCTTCAGTGATAAATTTCGATGACAGCACCGCATCAACCAAGAGTTTGAGTTCCGCAAGTTCAAACTCTCTCGATCCGACATAATATCCGCCCGGTTTTTCCTTGATACTTATGATATCCATACCGAAATCCGTAAGTTTTTCTATATCGTCGTAGATACTTTTTCTCTCCGCTGTGATCCCCATCGCCTCGAGTCTCTCGATGAGTTCCTTCGTGGTTATCGGATGATTCTCATCCGTCTCCTTTTCAAGTATCTCGGCGACATACAAAAGTTTCAGTTTCTGTCCCGATGACTTTGCCATTTTGATCCCCTTATCAATCTAATGCGAGCAATTTTTGTGACAACTCTATCATGCAAGGATCTCCGCTGTTCTCAAAGACAACCTCTCCAAAAACATTCTCCTTGTTCAAGCGTCCTATACCCTCAAGTCTTCTTCTCGTCTCCTTTGCGACGCCCTCTCCGCCGTCAAAAAATTCTGTTCCTTCTCCAAAAAATTTTGACAGGGCATCCTTCAAAAAAGGATAGTGAGTACAGCCCAAAACCACTGCGTCCATGTTTTTGTAGTCATACTCTCCGAGCAGTTTCATAAGAAATCCATCAAGTTCATCCCCAAAAGTCACACCTTTTTCCACATATTCCATGAGTCCCGGGCATGATACACAGAGGATATCTGTCTTCTCCTTATATCTCTCGAGAAGTTTTTTAAACTTCTCTTCTCTGATGGTCATTGGGGTGGCCATGACCAT
Source organism: Lachnospiraceae bacterium (assembly GCA_024695665.1). Classification (GTDB taxonomy): domain Bacteria; phylum Bacillota; class Clostridia; order Lachnospirales; family Lachnospiraceae; genus JAILHT01. The sequence goes on along the minus strand of JAILHT010000085.1, from coordinate 69,230 downwards.
GACTTTCCCGGTCTTTTCGCCGTTATACTTTTCTGTGACACGACATACCGCTGGTTTCAGTGCCGGCTCGATTCCTATTATGGGAAGCTTCGGATATCTTTCCCTCAGGAGATTTACAGCTGCGCTCGTCGCCGAGTTGCAGGCAACCACTATCGCTTTCGCTCCTTTTTTCAACAGATACTCCGTGATTTCCACGGAACGTTTTTGTATTTCTTCCACCGTTTTTGTTCCGTAAGGAGCATAAAATGAATCTCCGTAATAGAGAAAGTTCTCGTTCGGCAGTTCTTTTACGAGAGCTCTTAACACGCTGATTCCACCGACTCCGGAATCAAAAATGCCGATACAGTCCACTTGACTTACTTCCTTTCCGACCTTTTTCATGATATTATAGACCTATTGACAAGTCATCACATGGTAGAGTATAACATAAAAATCATTTTTTCAAACAGGTACATAATATGAACAGAATACATACTCTTTTTGACAACCTTCGTTTTTGTAAATCCTGTAACTGTCAGTTGCCAATGGATTATCCGGATGATTTGTGTCCGAACTGTAAGGAAATTGAGCTTTTCCAGAAAGTTCGCTCTTATATAAGAGAAAACGACGTCACCGAGAGGGACGTTGCATCTCATTTCAATCTTCCGCTTTACAAGGTAAAGACATGGATTCGCGAAGGAAGAATTGAATACAAAGGCAAGATGCAGAATATCGCCTTTAACGGTCGCTGCCAGAACTGTGGCAAACCTATATCACTGGGAACATTCTGCCCTGAGTGTATGCAGAAGATGCACCAGAATGAGAAAGCCACAGGCTTTACAGTAAACAGAAAAGGCGAGGACGGCAATATACGATTCAGAAGAGGAAACTAATATGTCAGATTTTCTTTTTTTCAAACTGAAATCCGTAAGCTACGGCTCATATATATACTTTGCCGATTCACTTGCCGATGCTTTGATCAAGATGGGTGACAGTGTCACCTTTTTTGATTCCGAAATAGAACCATTAGAAAATATGGAGCGCCTGATAGGCACCCACTTCGATGCAATATTCGACTTCAACTCGGCTCTTCCGAGAGTCACAATGGATGACGATTCCTATTTTTTGAATCACCTGGATGGCCCCTTTTATGACATCATTCTCGACCATCCGTTGTATCATCATGATTCACTAAAACATCCCATCGAAAATATGCATGTTCTTTGCCTCGACAAAAAACATGTCGATTATATAAAGGAAAACTATCCGCACATAAAGTCCGTAGATTTTTTTGCCATGACCGGAAGTCGCGTCAAAAAAAGTGAAAAAAAGGATATCGATGTGCTTTTCTGCGGAAGTCATACCGCATCCACGGAAGTTATGGATGTACTGTACAAGATTCCACCGTTTATGAGGCAGATCACAACCGACGTTATTGACCTTATGAGGGACGACTCCTCCCTTCAGGTCCACGAGGCGCTCACCGCACTTCTGCCGTCATTAGACGACACTGTTGCGGAACTTTTTCCGTTACATGTGCAAGCCTGCTTTCTTGCCGACACATATCTAAGGGCATTAGAGAGAGAACAGGTGATAAAGGCTGTGGCCGCATCAAAGGTTCCTTTGACACTCTGCGGAAACGGATGGAAAAAACTGGATGTGCCATATGACAGCAACATAACCTATATAGAGGACACGCCCTTTTTTGACACTTTCTCTCTTATGAGCAGAGCCAAAATATCTTTAAACATCATGCCGCTTTTCACTGCCGGAACTCATGACAGAGTCTACTCTTCCATGTTGAACGGAAGTCTTTGCGTCACCGATCCAAGCAGTGTTTTGAAAGAGCAGTTTTCTGACAAGAAGGATCTGTACTTTGCGGATATAAACCATCCGACATCCTTTGCTGAAATAGTAAAGGATCTTTTGGAGAGCCCTTCTGAGATGGAAAGCATATCAGAAAGCGGGCAAAAAAAAGCCCTTGCTTTCCACACCTGGGAAAACAGGGCCTCTCTTTTAAAAGATATTCTTTAATTGGTTATTGCTCTTTTGTCTTCTCTTTTACAACATTTTTTATGTCTTCTATCTCGGATACCTCAAGTTTTGTATAATCCGCAAGCTCACTTATGTCAGGTGTTCTTCCGAGTTCTTCAGCCAAAAGCTTTTCGGCCTCATAGACCAAAGTCACCTTTCCAAGGATGGTGCTCTCCTCGTCCACCTCGCCGGTGGCCTCTGATACATATGCCTTTATCGCGTCCTCAATCTGAGACTCTATCACTTTCTTTGGATTCTTTTCATCCTTCTGTCCGACCAGCGACTTGAGTGCAAGATAAAGTCCGATATTTCCCTCCTGTATGACATCCTCGGTGGCTGTCTTTACAGATCCAAATCTGACTGCTGCCTCAAGCACTTTCTCAAGCCATATTCCGGAGAGTTTCTCCACAACGCTCTCATCCCCCGACAAAAGTTTTTCATACATTCCGTCGATTTCTTTTTTTGCGTATTTCGGAAGCGCCTTGATCTCCTCCATGTACATTTCAAAAACCGGAGTGTTCGGAAGCTTTACCGTATCATCATCCTGTCCGTTCAGGTCTTTTGATACTTCTTCCACCTCATCCTCAGCAGATTCTTCTGCCTCGTCCTCGGTCTCATCAGGCATCTCCTCTTCGTGAGGAGTACTCAAATATTCAATCACCATCGCCTCCTGCTCAGGTGTCAGTTCCATATCCTTGAAATATTTTAAGATTTCCTCCTCCGTCATCGGTTCCGGGGCTGTTCTGATTATCTCGGAAACCTCATGCAAAGTCTCCATAAATGTATTCTGATCTGTCATTCGTCCTCTCTTTCGTGACCTTAAAATTCTTGTCGATACTCGCTTTTAATCTGCGATATTTAATCTGTGATATTTAATCTAAGATATATGTGCTCTTTTCCTTGGTTATATGTGTATCATAAAATGCTTTTATCCCTCGGATCATATGGTCCGTATCCAAGGCTCCTGCCGTCTCATACGGCGAGTGCATTGCAAGCTGGGCAAGTCCTATATCGACCGTATTCAATGATACATGTGCATTTGATATATTGCCCAGGGTTGAACCTCCTGCTATATCGGAATTGTTCACATAACTCTGATGAGGGATCTCTGCCCTGTCCAGTATCTCCTTTAAGACTGCGGCAGATACGGCATCTGTCGTATATTTCTGATTTGCATTGTACTTTATGACAATCCCCTTATTCATATGCGGTCTGTTTGTAGGATCGGCCTTGTCCATATGATGAGGATGTACGGCATGCGCATTGTCGGCAGAGAGCATAAAACTTCCGGCAACTGCCATCATATACTCCTCCTCGGTCTTTCCTAAAGCATTCGTGATTCTTCTTAAGACATCATAGAGCAAGGTGGAGTCTGCGCCCTGCTTTGTCAGGCTTCCAACCTCCTCATTGTCAAATACCGCGCACACTAGTATGCTCTTTGGATTCTCCGCAGAAAGCAATGCCTTCATCCCTGAGAAAGCGCACTGTAGATCGTCGAGTTTCGGTGCGGATATGAATTCCTCATCCACTCCCCAGAACGATCCTTCCATCCTATTGTACAAAAAAAGATCTTTGGAGAGGATATCCTCTTTTTTTACCTTAAGTTCGTCTGCGACGACCTGCTCGAACTTTCCTTTTGCGCTCTCACCGCCGATAAGCGGGATCATATCTTTCTGTGGGCTGTACTTGTAACCTTCATTTATCTGGCGATTCATATGTATCGCAACATTCGGTATCATACAAAAATCTCTGTCAAAATTGACAAGCCTGCTCTCTATACCCTTTTCGGTTTTTACCATGGCTCTTCCCGCAAGTGAGAGAGGTCTGTCAAACCAAGGAGCACATATCATACCACCGTACTTTTCCACATTCAGTTCCACATAATTTCCGTCGATGAACATCTCCGCATTCTCTTTGACTTTAAAACTCGGTGAATCGGAATGCGCGGCAACTATCTGAAAGTTTGTAAATTCTTCCTCAGGTATCGCAAATGCTATGACGGACGAGTCGTTTCTCGTCGTAAAATATCTGCCACCGGCTTTTATCTTCCAACTCTGCTCTTCGCAGAGTTCTTCAAACCCTGCCGTATTTAACATCTCTTTTATATTTGCCACCGCATGAAAGGCGCTAGGGCTTCTTTTTATGAAATCCAACAGTTCTTTTGCTGTCTCTTTTTCTTTTTTCTTCATCTTATTCCTCTTATCACTCTTGTAAACGATTTCCGCAATCTGCTTCAACGTTTTCTCATAACGCATTTTTGTATTAGGTTCAATTTTTTATAACATCTGCGCAGTGCTCAAGAATCTGTCCCAATGCTCCTCATCCGAGGCCCCTTTAACCTTTATGAGATAGGTATGGTCTTCCGTGTCGATTGAGATGGTATAAATGTCATCTTTTTTTTCTATGGAGTAGATTGTACATCCTTTGAGTTCCTCCATAGCCTTGTACATATCATCACCCTCTATCGCTTTATCCTCCACCTGCTCGGAAAGATTTCCGTTCGGATCGTAGATTTTGTATCCTTCCTCGATAAAGCTCTCTATCTTTGCATCTGCTATCTTAAGCTCGAACCCGTTGGTTCTCATATCTCTGATATCTCTGTTCATACTGTTTTCCGGATGGATGAGAACATTCTGAAGATTGAGATAAAAATTCTCAAGCATTACTCTCATGCCATCGATTACAGCCTCGTTATATCCGAAATGTTCCAGTTCGTTTTGTACAGTGTAAGCCATTTTTCCTCCTGCAAATAAATTCACAGTCATATGATCCTTCGTGAATCGTATGACTGTGAACAATATTAAACTCTATACAATTTTATTATAAGGTTTCTTTATTTACAACTCTCTTTGTATATGTTGTATGAAGGAGTTCATGCGCTCTGTGACTTCCCGGCTCTTTGAGATATGTCTCGTAAAGCTCGATGATTGCAGGGTTTTCATGAGACTTTCTTATGGTATTTGTCTTATCGAGATTGTAGAGAACTGATGCTCTCTTTGCCCTGATATCTACCGTATTTCTCACATATCCCGGCTGTCTAGGCTGTCCGCCTCCGTTTACACATCCGCCCGGACATCCCATTATCTCTATGAACTGGTAATCGGCCTCTCCGTTTTTGACCTTTGTGAGAAGCTCCTTGGCATTCTTTAATCCACTCGCAACAGCGACTTTCACATTAAGTCCCGCAACGCTGTAAGATGCCTCCTTTATTCCTTCCGTTCCTCTGACATCAGTGAAATCAAGACTCTTAAGTTCCTCGCCGGTGAGTTTCTCAACAGCTGTACGGAGCGCTGCCTCCATAACTCCACCGGTTGCTCCGAAGATAACGGCAGCTCCGGATCCAAGTCCCAAAGGCATATCAAATTCTTCGTCCGGAAGATCCCTAAACTTGATTCCGGCTCTCTCTATCATCTTCGCAAGCTCTCTCGTCGTGAGTGCCACATCGACATCGGCAACACCGTTTGCATCCATCTCAGGACGACCGACCTCAAATTTCTTTGCGGTACAAGGCATCACGCTGACAACAAACATCTTCTCTTTGTCCACGCCAATCTTCTCAGCATAATAAGACTTTGCAATCGCTCCAAACATCTGCTGTGGAGACTTGCAGCTTGAAAGATTCTCTGTCATATCAGGGAAGTAATGCTCACAATACTTGACCCATCCCGGTGAACATGAAGTGATAAGCGGAAGCTTGCCTCCGTTTTTAACTCTTTCTATAAACTCGTTTGCCTCCTCCATTATTGTTAAGTCGGCAGAGAAGTTTGTATCAAATACCTTGTCGAACCCGAGTCTTCTAAGCGAAGCAGCAAGTTTGCCCTGCACGTCGGTTCCTATCGGATAACCGAACTCCTCTCCAAGTGCCGCACGAACTGCCGGAGCAGCCTGAACAACAACGTATTTCTCCGGATCTGCAATGGCTTCAAATACTTTTTCCGTGTCATCCTTCTCATACAGCGCACCTGTAGGGCATACAGCTATACACTGTCCGCAGGATACACAACTGGTCTCTGCAAGATCCATATTGAAAGCGGACCCTATGAAGGTATTGAAACCTCTCTCGTTTGCGCCTATTACGCCTATACCCTGAACCTTCTCACAGGTAGCAACGCATCTTCTGCAAAGGATACATTTGTTGTTATCCCTTATCATATGAGGTGCTGAGGTATCAAGTTCGAATTTTTGTTTTTCTCCCTGATAATAATCCTCGTCCTCAACTCCGTACTCTCTGCAAAGTCTCTGCAGTTCGCAGTTTCCGGAGCGCACGCATGAGAGACATTTTTTCTCATGGTTTGAGAGAAGAAGTTGCAGATTCTTTTTTCTCGCCTCGATGAGTTTCGGAGTGTTTGTATATACCTCCATCCCCTCATTTATCGGATAAACACAGGCTGTGACAAGTGATCTTGCTCCCTTCACCTCAACAACGCACATACGACATGCGCCTATCTCATTTATCTCCTTTAAAAAACATAATGTAGGTATCTCTATATTCGCAAGTCTCGCAGCCTCAAGGATGGTCGATCCCTCAGGTGCGGAGATATCCATACCGTTTATTTTGATATTAACATTTCCCATCTTTGCTTCTCCTCCATCACTCTATATAGATTGCGCCGAATCGACAATTCTCAATACATGTTCCACACTTGATACACTGATCAAGCTTAATCTTATGCGGAACCTTCGGTTCACCTGTGATAGCATTGACAGGACAATTTCTTGCGCAGAGCGTACATCCCTTACACATATCAGGGTCGATCTTGTATGTGACAAGCTTCTTACATACGCCGGCCGGACATCTCTTGTTGACAACATGCTCCATGTACTCATCTCTGAAGTATCTGAGAGTTGAAAGCACAGGATTTGGCGCTGTCTGTCCGAGTCCGCACTGAGCATTCTCTTTTATGTAATAGCAGAGTTCCTCGAGTTTATCGATATCTTCAACGGTTCCTCTACCGTCGGTTATCTTCTCGAGAATCTCCAACATCCTCTTTGTTCCCACACGACATGGTGTACATTTTCCGCAGGATTCATCCACAGTAAACTGAAGGAAGAATTTTGCGATATCGACCATACAGGTGTCCTCATCCATTACGATAAGTCCGCCGGAGCCCATCATGGATCCTATGCTTATAAGGTTGTCATAATCGATAGGTATATCAAAATGTTCTGCCGGTATACATCCTCCGGAAGGTCCTCCGGTCTGTGCTGCCTTGAACTTCTTTCCGTTCGGAATTCCTCCACCGATCTCCTCTACTATAGTACGGAGGGTTGTTCCCATAGGAATCTCAACGAGTCCAGTGTTGTTGATTTTTCCACCGAGAGCAAATACCTTTGTTCCTTTTGACTTCTCGGTTCCCATACTTGCAAACCACTCCGGTCCGTTTAAGATGATACGCGGAATATTTGCCCAGGTCTCAACGTTGTTGAGTATTGTAGGACATCCGAAAAGGCCTTTTACTGCAGGGAACGGAGGTCTAGGTCTAGGCTCTCCTCTGTTTCCTTCGATAGATGTCATGAGAGCAGTCTCCTCACCGCAGACGAAAGCTCCCGCACCGAGTCTTAAATCTATGTCAAAATCAAATCCGGATCCGAATATATCTTTTCCTAGAAGTCCGTACTCTCTGGCCTGACCTATTGCTATCTTAAGTCTCTCAACAGCTATCGGATACTCAGCACGCACGTAGATGTATCCCTGGCTCGCTCCTATCGCATATCCGGCTATAGCCATAGCCTCAAGTACAACATGCGGATCTCCCTCGAGAACCGAACGGTCCATAAATGCACCCGGGTCTCCTTCGTCCGCATTACAGCATACATATTTCTGTACGTTTCCTCTGTTTCCGGATGCAAATTTCCACTTGAGTCCCGTCGGGAATCCGGCTCCGCCTCTTCCTCTGAGTCCGCTGTCTGTTATAGTCTGTATTACATCATCCGGTGACATTGTGGTAAGCACTTTTCCGAGTGCCTCATATCCGCCTGTTCCGATATACTCATCTATACTCTCCGGATTTATAACACCACAGTTTCTGAGTGCTATACGTGTCTGTTTCTTGTAGAAGACAGTGTCGTTCAAAGACTCTATACCCTCATCGCTCACAGCTTCTCTGTATACAAGTCTCTTTACTATTCTTCCCTTTAAGAGATGTTCCGAAACAATCTCCGGAATATCTTCAACCGTAACTCTGGAATAGAAGACTGCCTCAGGATAGATAACCATTACAGGTCCCTCGGCACAGAGTCCGTGACATCCCGTCTTTACGACAGCCACTTCCTTTGTGAGGTCATTCTTCTTCAATTCCTCATGCAAACTTTCTATTATCTTTGCGCTTCCGGACGAAGTACATCCGGTACCCCCGCAAACAAGCACATGTGCTCGATACATACCTTATTTACCTCCATCCAATCTACTTATCGTCAAATTTTACAAAGTCGGCGTAATTCTTTGCGTCGGCATCCTTTTTCAACATATATTCCTCAATACGCTGTCCTTTTATAAGATGCTTCTCGACTATCTCCTTCGCCTTCTCAGGATTCACCTTCACGTAAGTGATCTTCTCCTGTCCGGGCTCAAAGACCTCAACGATTGGCTCGTACTGGCAGAGTCCGATGCATCCGGTCTGTGTGACTGTGACATTCTCAACCTTTTTCTCATTTACTTCATTTACAAGTGTATTTAAAACAGGTCTTGCGCCGCTTGCTATTCCGCATGTAGCCATTCCGACGACCACTCTCGTATCAGTCGCATCCGCGGAACGCACACCGACCTGTCCCTGCATTTTCTCTCTTATCGCTTTAAGTTCCTCAAGTGATTTCATTTCACGCATCCCTTTCTCAATTATTCATATTTCCCAAAATCTCAGTTTCATTCTCAGAGAGGTAGGACCTTATAAATTCCGAAACCTCCGGATTCTTAAACGAAACATCGCCCAATATCTCCTTCATCTCTCTCGTGTCAAGAACAAAACTTCTTCCATCAACAATGCATTCGTATTCAAAATCTATATCTTCATTCATAGTGACAAGCGCATGTATCGTATCATTCATGTTTCCCACCGGCATACAGTCTATGTTGTCGGTGTGAAACTCCGCCCTAACGACAGTTCCGACATCGGGTGTTGATTCAACTTTAAGCCATCCTCCGGCAAGCTCCGCCGCCTGTTTAAAAAAAGGTATTCCAAGTCCTACCTTTCTGGTGGTTCTTGATGTGTAGAACGGGTCGTAGACAGCTTTTATCTGCTCCTCATCCATACCGCATCCATCGTCTTCAATGGTCACTTGCAAAATCGAATCCCTCGTGTTGCGCTCCACTTTTATTTTTATATTTTGGGCATTTGCCCTTATGGAATTTTGAACTACATCCAAAACATTCAGTGATATTTCAGGTAACATTTATTTATACTTTGCCAGGATATCATCAAGCATATCCGGTGTGAGACGTCCATAAACTTCATCGTTTACCATCATTACAGGTGCAAGTCCGCATGCGCCGACACATCTGCATGCGTCCAATGAAAACTTGCCGTCCGGAGTGCACTCGCCTCCTGCTATTCCAAGTTTGCTCTGAAGCTTGTTGAAGATTTCTCCCGATCCTTTTACGTAACAAGCTGTTCCAAGGCAAACGGAAATCTGGTACTTGCCCTTCGGATAAAGATTGAACTGCGAATAAAACGTTGCTACCCCATATACCTTCTCAATAGGGATATCAAGTCCTTCCGCGATCAGCTTCTGAACCTCATACGGAAGATATCCGTATATGTCCTGCGCTTTCTGCATGATTGGCATCAGGCAGCCCTGTTCATCTTTGAGTTCTTCGATGGTCTGCAAAAGCTCCTCCTCCTGAGCTTTGGTCCCTCTGAAAGGAACACTTTTAACTTCAGCCAAAATATGACCCCCTTTTTGTTAAATTTTCATCAAAAAGACGAACCTTTTGATAACATATATCAATAATAACATTATTTTGCATAAATTTAATAGTGTTATTGTCATATTTTTTGTAAATTCTATATACAATTAGAAAAATAGTTCTTTAGTCCTAGTTCATGCGCAAGTCACAGCGCATTCTCACGAAGCATTTATCCCAGCCGGGAGCTTCTATCCTTGAGATAGAAAAAACAGGCCATCGCCTCAGACTACTGATGCGATGACCTATTTCAGATTACACGCTATATTTGCATTTTTCGTTGTATGCGTGTAACTGTTTTTTAACACTTACACGTGTACAAAGTCTTTCTTTCCTCTAACGTGTCTATTTTATTTTCTTCAATTTCTCTTATATGATTTGTTACACGTGTGTAGGCAATTATATGTATTTCACGTGTCTACCGTTCTGAAGCTCAACACGCAAATTTAAAGCCTATGATAATTCGCGTGCTTACTCTCCTTTTCGCTTACACGTATTTTAAATGATCTTTCCCTTTTGCGTGTAGATTTCGCAAATATCACAAAGTTTTACAACTGATTCTAACGATTTCTTATGAAAATGCCCTCTCATATACACTGACAACCATGTCCTCCGTTGCACGGATTGGGTTTGTCCTCATACAGGTATCTCTGACCGCAAGAGAAGCAAGCGCTCTAAAGTCGGTCGGTTTGACTTTTTCAAGTTCCGAAAGGCTCTTTGGTATACCTACCACTCTGTTCATGGCATGTATTGCGGCTATCGCCTGTGATGCCGCATGAACAGGATCATTTCCGACCTCTAGTCCAAAGGCATTGCAGACATTTATAAGTTTGTCACACACCCCGGCATCGCTCGCATTGAATTCCATAACATAAGGCAGAAGCACTGCATTACATACTCCGTGAGGCAGATTGTAAAAACCGCCAAGTGCATGAGCCATCGCATGCACCATTCCAAGTCCGGCATTTGAAAATGCCTCACCCGCAACATTCTGTGCATATGCCATCATAGTTCTGGCCTCCTCATCAGAGCCATTTCGTACCGCTCTTGGGAGGTATTTGAAAACAGTCTCCATTGCAAAGTAAGCATCCTTGTCCGTTACAGGGTTTGCATTCACGGAAAGATATGCCTCTATCGCATGGGTAAGCGCATCCATTCCCGTAGATGCGGTGAGCTTAGGCGGCATTGACATCATAAAATCGATATCGTTTACGGCTATATCCACCATACAGTTCTTGTCCACCATAGTCATTTTGCTGTGTCTTACAGGATCTGTGACTATGTAAAACGAAGTGCACTCACTTCCCGTGCCGGCAGTTGTGTTTATCGCAACGATAGGTGTTCCCTTCGCCTTGCTCTTGTTCACACCTTCATATTGTTCTACTCTTCCGCCGTTCTTTACTACTATGGATACTGCTTTAGCTGTGTCTATTGCACTTCCGCCACCCACAGCTACAAGAATATCCGCTTTTATTGTTCCGGCTGTCTTTATGCACTCGTTCACAACCTTCACCGTAGGATTCGGCTGTACCCCTGAATAGACTGCGTATTCAATTCCGGCTTCTATAAGCACGTCGCCGACTCTCTTTGCGGCTCCGTTCTCTGCGAGAAATCCGTCCGTAACCACAAGCGCTCTCTCATATCCTCTGCCTTTGAGTTCCGGGATAAGTTTTCTCACAGCGCCTTTTCCGAAGAATGTAGTCTTAACTGCATTTACAGTCACGGCTTTATCTTCAGACATGGTGCCACAAACTATAGACTCATAACCATCTCTCGCATAACTGTCTCTCGCATAGCTGTCTCTCACATATCCTCCGGCATTTTTACATGCACAACTGCCGGCTGCAAATATGTCTTTAACGCTTGTCTCATTTCTCTCGTTTACAATTATCTCACCGTATGAAGTCATCTCGATTCCACAATGGCATACGAGTTTTGTATCAGGGATCAGTCTGTCAGAGGCTATACAAAGATCACAGGCATAGCTTCCGTTCACTGTCACGATTCTCTCGACAAAAGTTCTTCCGTCGAAAGCTTTTATGCTCTCCATCGTCGTGTCTATGACTCTGACATTTCTGTTCTTTCTTGCAAAAGCATCTGCAAGTCTGTCTGCGTGTGCATCCGTTCCAAGGACAACAATATCCTTTACATAAGGAGTTTTGATAAACTCTCTTATAAAAAGAAGATCCTCGGTGGTCTTTAACACATGCACTCCCATTTTCCCTGAGCCCGGTACATTTGGAACTTCATAATGTGATCCGGTCGCTATTATGAGTTTGTCATAGTTGTCCGCAAAAGTCATTCCGGTTCTCTTGTCCATGACCTCAACTGTCTTATGCAAAGGATCAATCCCCGTGACCTCGTGGAGAGTATGTACCTCGGCACCACTCTTTTTCAGATAGTCTTCGCATCTGCCTATATCGGCATTCAGCCCGTCGGCATCTGCCAAGAGACGTTCTCCTATATCCTCACCTTTAGTCTGAACAAAACTTCCCTTTTCATATATACATATTTGAGTGCCGTAAGACGACACTGCGCTTTTTGCAACCTCAAGTCCGGTTGCAGCACTTCCGATAATAATTATCTTCATAGTTTTACTTTCCTATAACCGGAGTGGTATCCACGATTCCCACGATAAAAGCATCTATCGGAGCATCATGATCCAGTCCGTGCTGGGTGGTCTCGTCCGTAGTTACCAAAACCATCTCTCCTATCCCGGCACCTATATTGTCTCCGGCCACAATTATTTTTTCTTTGTCACCAAAGTATGGTTCCACCATTAGAAGCTTGTATCCCACAAGTTTTTCCATTTTTCTTGTGGAAACAACCGTTCCCACTACAGTTCCCAGAATCATAACTACCTCTTTTCCAGAACAGTTACTCTCTGTCCCTGTTCCATCATAAATGCATTTCCGTCATCCGTATCGACGTGAAAGTCAAGCTTATACTTATCGCTCACACGAATGACCACATCTTCCATTATACCCGGCTTTACACCGTCAATTCTCACGCTGACACGATCTTTATCCGTAACGCCAAAACGCATAGCATCCTGCGGTGTCATATGAATATGACGGTCTGCGATTATAACCCCTTCGTTCAGATTTATACTTCCCTTGGGTCCGATAAGTTTTATCCCCGGAGTGTCTTTTATGTCTCCGGACGACCTTACCGGCGGGTTTAATCCCACGGTTCTCGCATCGGTCTTTGACAGTTCAACCTGACTCATTTTTCTCTCGGGTCCCAGTATTCTGACTTTTTTTATACTGCCCTTCGGTCCCACTATCTCCAGTGTCTCCTCGCAGGCGAACTGCCCCGGCTGACTCAACGCTTTTTTCGGTGTCAATTTGTATCCGTATCCGAAAAGTCTGTCCACATGCTCCCTTGTCAGATGTATATGTCTGACAGAGATGCCTACCGGAACCGTTCGGTCATTCATATTGAGTTCTTTCATAACGGCTTCCATAACAATACGGACAAGTTCATCCTGTGTAATATTATGATAAACCATCTTTTACCTCTTATAGTGTAGGCATTACATCGCCGACACTTCCGTGCGGACGAGGTATAACATGCATACTTACAACCTGTCCGACTCTTGATGCGGCTTCCTGTCCTGCCTCTACAGCTGCTTTTACAGCTCCGACATCGCCCTGTACAAATACAGTGACAAGTCCTGCTCCGATTTTCTCCTGGCCTACAAGTCTTACATCTGCTGCCTTTAACATTGCATCTGCTGCCTGATAGCTTGCGGTAAGGCCGTATGTCTCTATCATTCCAAGCGCTTCAAGTTTGCTTGTCTCCAACTGTTTCTTTTCTGTAGCCATTTTCCCTACCTCCTTATTTGCCTGCTGCCGGACCTTTTTTCGGCATGATCTTCTCAAGATCCGCATGTGGTCTTGGGATAACATTTACACTCACAAGTTCACCGACTCTCGATGCGGCTTCTTCTCCTGCCTCTACAGCTGCTTTTACAGCTCCGACTTCACCGGTCACTACAACTGTGGTTAGTCCCGCTCCTATCGTATCCGAGCCCACAAAATCAACGTCTGCCGCCTTGAGCATAGCGTCCGTTGCCTCAATGTTTCCAACCAATCCTTTTGTCTCTACAAATCCTAATGCTTTCAACATAAAGTCTCTCCTCTTATATCACTCTTTAAAGTGACGGCATAACCTCTCCGACACTTCCGTGTGGGCGAGGTATAACATGTATACTCACAACCTGTCCGACTCTCGATGCAGCTTCTTCTCCTACCTCTACAGCTGCTTTTACAGCTCCGACATCACCCTGTACAAATACAGTGACAAGTCCTGCTCCGATTTTTTCCTGACCTACAAGTCTTACATCCGCTGCTTTAAGCATCGCATCCGCAGCCTGATAACTTGCGGTAAGTCCATATGTCTCAATCATTCCGAGTGCTTCAAGTTTAAAACCTTCCAAATTGTTTGCCATCTCTCATATCCTCCTATGCAACAGGGCCCTTAGGCGGCATGATTTTCTCAAGGTCCGCATGCGGTCTTGCGATTACATTCACGCTCACGAGTTCTCCGACTCTCGATGCGGCTTCCTGTCCGGCTTCAACTGCTGCCTTTACGGCTCCGACTTCACCGGTCACAACAACACATACAAGTCCGGCGCCTATGGTCTGCGATCCGACGAGTTCTACGTCAGCTGCCTTAAGCATCGCATCCGTCGCTTCGATATTCCCAACGAGACCATTTGTCTCAACAAATCCAATTGCTCCTAACATTTTTTATATCCTCCTAATGCTTATACGATTCTCAAACCGCCTTCGGCGAGTACGCATCTTCTCTTTCTGCAAAAGCTTCTCGCATCGGTTATTCCCTCTCCGGTTGGTCCTGCGATAGTCATCGTGCAATGGCCTTCGCCTCCGATTCCGACACCGGCTTTTGTACAACTGTTTTTGACATATATTGTCGTCTCTATAAGTCTCGCAAACCTTGTCATATGGTCTACATCCTTGCTGAATATCGAGGATGTATGGCGGTTGCCATGCTCTGCTTCAAGTGCAAACTCAACTGCTTCATCGAAGTTTTTGCATCTCACAACCGGAAGTACCGGCATCATCTGCTCTGCCATGACAAACGGATGATTTGCATCAACCTCGCATACGCAAAGCCTCGTACTATCCGGCACATTCACTCCGATTTGTGCGAGTATCTTCGATGCGTTCTGTCCTACCCAGTCCTTGTTTGCCTCGTATCCGTCACCGCTCTTTTTCTTTATGAGGCACATCTCTGTCAGTCTTCTCGTCTGTTCTCTGTCCAAAAGATATGCTCCTGCACTCTGAATGCTTTTTATGAAAGTGTCATAATTCGGTTCGATTACAAATACTTCCTTCTCCGCAAAACACAAAATGTTGTTGTCAAACGAAGCTCCCTCGTATACCTTCTCACCCGCAAGTTTCGCGTCTGCCGTCTCATCCACGATCACAGGAGGATTTCCGGCTCCCGCCCCTATGCATTTTTTTCCGCTTCTAAGCAGGGCGTTCACCATTCCCATTCCGCCGGTTCCGGCCATAAGTCTCACCTTCGGATTTGCGGCCAGCGTATCGACCGTATCCATTGTTGGCTCCTTAACCATCGTTATGAGGTTCTCCGGTCCTCCGGCCTCAATTATTGTTTTATTTAAAGTTTTGAGACACTCCGCACATATTTTTTTTGCCCTTGGATGAACATTGTAAACAACGGTATTTCCGCCCGATATCATACTTATCGTGTTGTTTACTATAGTCTCCGTTGGGTTAGTTGTCGGAGTGATTGAGCATATAACGCCAAACGGCGCATACTCTTCTATCATTAGTCCCGTATCGCCGGAGATTGCTGAAGTAGTAAGACACTCAGGACCCGGTGTTTTGTTTGCAACCGCAAGATGTTTTTCAATCTTGTCCTCGACGCGTCCCATTCCGGTCTCCTCGACTATCTTTTCGCTCCACTCTCTCGCATTGGCTCTGGTGCATCTCCTGATAGCATCCACTATTCTTTTTCTGTCTTCTACCTTGTAATCCGAAACCCATATTCTCTGTGCCTTATGTGCCGCATTCACCGCGTCATCCGCCGTGTCGAACACTCCAAAATCCCCTTTTGAACCGTTCGTGCGATACATAGGAGCAACAGATCTTTTTACGGTCTCCGGATTGATTCCCGCAATCACCTGTCTTACGATTGCTTCGATATCCTGTGAGCTGACATCCATATTTTGCCTCCGTTACCTGAGTATCGATTCTCGTGTTCTTTTTATAACTTCTCCCATCACCGTCTCTTTTTTCGCTTCGGTGACTAATATTTCCGGTCTTATTATTTTGTCCGTAGAAACAGGCGTCTTCCTTTTCGGTTTCACCTGTATATCGGGAACTCTTACAACCCTGATATTTTCCTGCGGCATCATCTTCTTTTCCTCGTAATGCAGGCAACTGCTCGTCCCGTTTACCGGACACACATTGCAATTTCTGCTGCAATCACTTGTTTTTTCTCTCTGTATACAGACAGCTGTCTCCAACGCTTCCGCTCTCTTTTTGCAGCTTCCGTCACATTTCTTTTCATCTGCTTTCAAAAGACTTTTTACTTTTGCGTAATACTCTATAGCCTCAAGTCTGTAATAAGTCTCCGAAACGCTTTTTCCCCAAAAAACGCATCCATCATTTGCGATAACAATTCCGCTTTTTGACTTGCACTCCATTGCCGCACACTGCGCTATCGCATCCGAGTTTCTCTCCCTCACTGTCGCAACGGATCCCATGTCTCTTATCTGTGGGGTGAAATCGGCGCACTCAATATCTTCGCCTTTCATTCCCATCACGTTCGCTCTCGGAGGATATGCATGTATGACCGATCTTATCTCGGGATTTGCGTTGTACACCTTCATGTGTGCGCACAGGTCATCCGGAAGATTCTTTTTTCCGGAATTTATCATCTGCTTCCCGTTCATATCGACTCTCACCATCATATCCTGGGTGAGTTTCTCTTTGTCCGCCCCCGCGACCGTTATCCATACGGCATTCGGTCCGACGCGCACACTCAGAGAGCCGTCACATCCTATAAGATATCCTTTTTTCGAGAGGCGATCCGCCGTCTCGATCATAGCTTTTTTGGCTTCAAAATCAGAGGGATAACTCATACCTTGTATAACCATGTATTTTCCCCTTCTTATCTGCGAAGCGGCGGAATCCGAAGCATTTTTCTGACCTCGTCAGGGGTCATAGGCTCCATGCCTTTGCTCCTTATGATATCCGACACTTCCGCAATCAATGTCGCATTGTTGTCAACTCTCACTCCCGGTGCCAGATAATCCGAATCCTCAAAACCGATTCGAACCGATGACGCTCCCATATCGAGGGCAACTTTTACCATCTCAAAGTCTTGCCTGTGCGCCTGGGTATATCCCCAGAGCACATCTCCTTTGTTCGGGAAGTTCTCATACAAGGCATCAATCATATGTTTAAGTGCCGGTACCGTAGCAGGCATCTCGCCTCCGTGCCCGAAAACCAGGGCAAATAATATCGGTTTGACAAAATCAAACTGCTCTGCAAGCTCCCTTACAGTGTTTATCATTCCAAGTTCAAACACTTCTATCTCGGGGATTTTGTTGTTCTCTATGATCTGCTGTACACAGTATCTAACATCCGCAATCGGATTCTGATATACCGCTTCGCCGAGGTTGACCGAACCAACATTTAGGCTTGTAGCCTCGACATATGGCGCGTAACAAGGTTGGACCCTCTCCTCAATCGTGAGGTTTGAGACTCCTCCTGTGGATATCTCCACCACTATGTCGCAGCCTTCCCTGATATAATCTACGGTCTCCTCCAAAAGACTCAAGTCCGGGGTGAGTTTTCCGTTCAAATCTCTTACATGAAGATGCACCATCGATGCACCGTTTTTGTAGCATTCAATGACATCTCTCGCTATCGCTCTCGGATTGATGAGAATGTCAGTCGCCGCTACCGGAGCCACCGAAACCATTATTTTTTTCATGTATTCTGCTCCTTAATTGTTCCAGTAAATATAGTGATCCAATACAGTGTGAACCACTTTTTCTATTTCTCTTTTTTCTATGATGTCCAACATCTGTTTGTGCAACGCCATAAATTCCTGCCTGCTGCCCTGCTCTATGACCCTCGATATGGTCTCCCTTCTCGAAGGGCGGGTCAGCATCGTAATGTACTCGGTGATAGTCACAACCTGTGGATTGTTTGTTCTCGCCGCTATGGCGCCGTGAAACTGCATATCGAGTTCCATCAGTTTTTCCACTGATGGGTTATCCTCATACAATTCCGCTTCCATCTTTAGAAGTATTCGATGTTCCTCGTTGTAGGTATCTTCAGGCTTTGCGTTCGTTATTATGACCTCAAGCGTTCCGATATCTATAACCGATCTGAGCTGCACAAAATCCTGCCAGCTGTTTTTGTGAAGGATAATACTGTAGAGCATAGGGTCGAGCATTTTTTTATTGTAGGTCTCGGCAACGTAAGTTCCATCCGCTCTTTTTATGTAAACGACACCGTTTGCCTCGAGTTTTTTTATCGCTTCTCTGACCGAATTTCTCCCCGCGTCGAACTGTCTGCACAAATCCATCTCTGTCGGAAGTTTATCTCCGGGTCCTAGTTTTCCCTCGATAATATCCGAGACTATTCCATCCATGACCATGTCGACTACAGATTTTTTCATCTCTTTTCCTAACTCATTTTCAAACTCATCCATCTAAATTACCTCTATCCCATTAATAGCGTAGGCGTTGTTATGAGTGCCGGGAAAGCAATCATAAGCGCTATACATATAAGTGTTGCCGCAAGGAACGGTACCAGTGTCGGGAATACCTCTCCGACTTTTACATCCATGAGATCGCACGCAACATATATACACATTCCTACCGGCGGTGTTACAAGTCCGACACCGATTACAACTGTTATAAGTACACTCATAACTATAGGGTCGATTCCAATGCTTGTTGCTATAGGATAAAGAATCGGCATAAAAAGTGTAAGTGTTGCTATAGACTCCATAAACATTGTTACTATGAAGAATATGAGAAGAATGATTATAAGTATTATCGTTGGATTTGTTGTAAATCCAAGCATCTTATTTGCGATCCACTTGTCGAATCCGGCCGTTGTAAGCATAACTGTGTAAAGTTTTGCAGTACCTATTACAATGAAGATACGACCGCTTGTCTTTACAGTCTCGGCAAAGGCAAACTTGATATCTTCCCACTTGAGCTCTCTGTAGATGATTCCACCTGCAAAAAGTCCGTATACAACTGCTATAACTCCAGCCTCTGTCGGACTTACGATTCCTGTACAGATTGTTCCTACGATTATTATAGGCATAAGAAGTGCCGGCCAGCTCTCCTTGAGACCGATAAGAACGGGTTTTATCTCAAATTTTCCCGGTTCTTTCGGAACTCCCTCTTTTCTTGCAATTATAAATGATACAAACATCTGAGCAAGACCCAGCATAATTCCCGGAACAATTCCTCCGAGGAAAAGTTTTCCTGTTGAAATTCCACAGATTCCGGCGATTACAACCATAGGAATCGACGGCGGAATGATGATTCCTATTGTGGATGATATGGCGGTTACGGCAACAGTGAGTTTCTTTGAATAACCCTTTCTTACCATCTCCGGCATGAACATTCCCGAAACACCGGCGGTATCAGCTACGGCCGAGCCCGAAATACCTGCAAAGATCATTGATGAAAGCACGTTTACATGAGCAAGACCTCCATCGATATGTCCTACTATCGAGTAGCAGAAATCCATAAGTCTCTTCGATATTCCGCCCTTACTCATCGTAAATCCTGCAAAAGTGTAAAGCGGTATGGCGAGCAACGTAAAACTGTTCATTCCCTCGAACATACGCTGTGCCACCGTGACAGCATTTCCTCCGTCTAAGAAAAATATTCCTCCGATTGCGGCAAGTCCGAGTGACATTGCTATCGGAACTCCCAAAAACAGCAATACGAAGAATGAAATAAGCAACCAAGCAACCATTACTGAACTTCCCCTTCCTTCTCTTTCTCGTCCTGTCCGCTCAACTCATATATCATATTGAATATCGTTGCGGCAGCACATAATATGCATGCTATCGGTATCATCGTATATACTTGTCCCATAGTAAATGCAGGCATGGTTGATACCGCCTGTTTTGCCTTCGATGCAAGAAGATATCCACTGTATGCGGCAACTACATAAAACAGTGCTATAAACACCGATGTAATCACCTTCACAACCTTTTTGGCGCCCGGTCTTTTTGCAACTATAGAATCCACAATCTCCACGTGAAGATGTGTGCTCTGCATAGATATCTCAATTCCGATTATGAGCATTGCCCACACGTTGAGATACTGACTGGATTCCATATACCACTTGAATCCCCCGATTCCCGGAATGTATCTCAATATGACATTGCAGACAAGGATAATCATCATTGCCGCTATCATCAAAGAAGAAATTATGACCGTTGCTTTGTCGATCACTTTCTTTGCTTTAAGCATATTCCCAAATCTCCTTTCAAAACCTTAACCGCTCTTTTAAACCATCATTTATTGGCAAATCCCAAATCTTTTGATTCAAAAAATCGAATAAAATCGGGAGGGCAGGATACCCTGCTCCTCCCGTAAAATAGTTCATATTTTATTTCTCGTACTCTGCCTTCCAAGCAGCAAGATCGTCAAGCAATGTTCCGTATGTGTCGGCATTGTCTGTAAGTACAGATGCAGTTGCCTCTGCAAATGGCGCAAGGTCAGGATAGTTGATCTGCATTCCGGCTTCCTCAAGCGAAGAAACAAGATCTTCTGTCTGCTGTTTATTGAGTTCTCTGTCATAATCAGCTGATGCTGTAGCTGCTGCCTGAACTATCTCCTGCTCTGCTGCAGACATCTTCTGCCATGTGCTCTCTGCTATAGTGAAGCACATTCCTGAGTAGATGTGGTTTGTAACAGAAAGATATGACTGAACCTCATAGAGGTTGTTGTTGTAAATAACAGGGATCGGGTTCTCCTGAGCATCATATGTTCCCTGCTGAAGTGCCTGATAAAGCTCATTGAAAGCAAGCGGCTGTGGGTTTGCGCCAAGTGCTGACATTGTTGCCATGATTACAGGGTTCTCAGGTGTTCTGATAAGCATTCCCTGCATATCTTCCGGTGACTCTACAGGCCCCTTGCTGTTTGTTACACAACGGAAACCGTTACAGTAATGAGCGAGAACTCTCATGTTCTGATCGATGAGTCCTTCCTCTGCTGTTGCTTCAACATCGCTGTCCATAAATGCCCATGCTTCGTCGAAATCTTCAAACTGGAACGGAAGTGCCGAAACACCCATAAGTGGCTCATATGTTGCAAAGTTTGATGCATCTGTGATGATTACATCAACCGTACCTGAATCAAGTGAAATTGAGTTGATGAGGTCTGCGTCTCCTCCGAGCTGTCCTGCAGGATAAATCTCTACTGTGACTGCTCCGCCTGTCTTCTCCTCAACTTCCTCTTTAAACTGATTGGAAGCGAGTGCTCTCGGATCCTCCTCGTTCGTAGAGAAGCTGAGTTTAAGTGTTACTTCCGGCATATCCGAAGTATCAACCTCTGCCGTCTCCTCTGTTGCTTCTGTCTCTTCTGCAGCTTCTGTCTCCTCTGCTGCCTCTGTCTCCTCTGCTGCTTCGCTCTCCTCCGAAGAAGCTGAAGATGAATCCCCTCCGCATGCGACAAGTGAAACACTCATTGCCGCAACCATCATTGTTGCCAATAATTTTCTTTTCATATTTTTTCTCCTTTTTATATAGTGCCGCTAATTCCTACGGCCTTTTTGCAATTATATAGTCCCCTTCTTTATAAGAGCTTTCTTAAGCTCTGCAGCTCCGAATCTCGGGCTGGACAAAACCACTTTGTTGTACATATCAGCTATGTACTCCTCGCAATATGCCATACTGCCCTGTGCGAAAACTATAACGTCCACATCGCCCGCTATCGTTCCTGCGCTCTCGGCCATTCTGGCCTTGAACTCGTCCTGGTTGAGTCCGAACGCGCCCTCAACAAGGCAATCGACAATCTCAACATGTTTGCCACACTCACGGCTCATTCTCTTTACAGTATTCTTTGTAGGTTCAAGTGTTGTCGGTAATGTCGCCATAACACCTATTCTTGTACCTTTTCTTACTGCCTCTCTGCACATTTCCTCATCGACTCTGACGATCGGAACTCCGATGTAATTTGCAACATCCTGTACCGAATCAGCGACTTCTCCAACCGATGAGCAAAGATTTAACATTGCATCGACACCTTCTTCGACCGCCTTCATATACATTCCTATAAGTCTTGCGGCCGCCGGCGTTGTGACATATCCGGCATCTCTCGTGTCTCCGAGAACCGACGGGTCTTCGAGGCTGTACATCTCGACATCATCTCCGAGCTGTTTTTTAACCTCTTTCTCTACCAGCTCTATCAATTCCGGTGTAGTGCTGGTATAAATCAGTCCGACTTTCATGTCCCCCTCCTTTAATAATTCCTTATGTTTTTCTTTGGATTTTAAACACCCTACCTTTAACATCCTATGTTTATTCTTGCACATTAGACTTTTTCAGTAAATGTTACAAATTAACAGAATTCGGGATTAAAAAATAGCAATTTTTCACAAAACATAGGATGTTTAGATAAGAACTTTAACAGCTTTGTACAGAGTATCGATATCCCCGACATTTCCCGGAAATATCACATAAGGAGTGCCCGGAAAGCGGCTTTCTGCTCCGGTCTGCCATACCGGTATCCCCGGCTGGATCTGTCCCAACACCTTTGCTTTTTTGACTTTGAGTGCCTTGGTTCCAACATCGCTCGATGTTATTCCACCCTTTGCAACCACAAAGGCCGGAGTGACTTCCAGTTTTCCGACAAGACTCTGCAGTGCGTCGCTTATCTCCACCGATCTCACAAGCGCCGCCTCCGGAGTGTCATTTTCGACCTTTAGCAGAGTTCTCTTTGTAGACACGCACACTGTCTTCCCCTGCTTTATGCATTCCTCCTCAATCTTTAATACTCTCTCTGTCTCTCTAAGAAGAGCGCCCTCCTCGAGAACAAGATCGGAGTTCATCTCTATAAACTCTATATCAGATATCTTTTTAAGTTCTTCAAGCTGAGCCGTGGTCTTTTTTGTATGACTTCCGACAACTATTATTCCACCGGCTTTGTTCTTTAAGGTGACCATCTCTCCTCTTGTAAGAAGCGGTTTGTCGGAGATTCCCCCGATTGCTTTAACAAGCGCTGCAGCACTTCTTATGGTGAAATTCTTGCCTTTTCTCATCACTCTGTGAAGGGCGGTTGCAAAAACTTTCACATCGCTGTCATCGATCGCATTTACAATCACTTTCTCAAAATCCTTAACGGACATAAGAATATTCTCAATACCCTCATAGTCCATGGATCTTATCATGTCCAATGACACGGACTTACAATCACTAACAGCAAATGTTCCCTTTGTCTTCTCAAAGACATATTCTTTCAAGTTGCTCGACTTGTATCCGAAAGTCTCATCCGCGGCAAATTCCGTCTCCCCACAAGGCACAAGCTCATCACCGTATTTTACGTAATGAACATCGTCGATGGTAAAACGTCCGCCCTCTTTAAAGTATGGGCATATTATCTCGCCGTCGGTGTCCCCTCCACTGAGTTTTTTTCTCTCCTCGCTAAGGAGCATTGTCTCAAGTGGATAATGGCCTCTTAAAGTCGAGTCTCCTCTGCTGATTATCAGATAATCTTTTCCCAGACTTCTAGCGACATCATCCACATTTGCGGCGATCTCCCTGTGTGCCTTTGTCGTCTGATCAACGGTAAATCCCCTGGAGTTCGTCAGGATATAAAAGAGAATTCCCTCCTCCATAAAACCCTGTTCTATCGACTCCTTGCTCCAGTCGGTATACACAGAGATATCATGTACCGTCTGAACGCCGGTTGGATCATCATCGAGCACAACTATCTTTCTGTCGCAAAGTGAAACCTCATGTCTCAAAAGCTCGTCAATCTTCTGAACGTCCGGCTTTGGATATCTGTCCATTACACTTGCACTTATCCTAGTCTCATTCATTGTAAAAACCTCTTTTTCTTTATTCGTACAGTACCTGCGCTATAAGCACCAACGGCTCGTTGCCCTCGCAAGCTATACCGTGGTTGTCCCCCGGCTCAGCCGCGATGATATCTCCCGGTTCAAGATGCTGTACCTCCCCATTTATCGTATGTATGGCATGGCCTGACACAATAGTCATAGTCTCCATCTCATGCTCATGCGTGTGCATTCCTATGCTCACACCCGGGTTCAATGTATGTCTCACGTATGCCCTTCCTTTTCCGAGCATCTCCTTCGGAGCATCGAGAAGTCTCTCCATCATGACTACTCCCTCTCCCCCCTGGCAGTGCTCAATAGGTTGCGGCACAATGTTTGTCTTTTTTCTTATTAACATCCTATGTTACCTCCACATAAATGTTAACAGGCAGGGTTTTTCAAGAAAAATTATATAACATCCTACCTTTGAATTACAAAGCAATTATAGTTCTGCCCTCTTTTTTGTGAAAATTATCAAATTACCGCATCAAAAAAATGTGAAAAATCACATACTATTTCTTTATTATTTTTACATTTCAAGCTATTTTCTAGTACCATTTTCACAGATTTTGTGATATTATCATTTTTAATAGGTTGGTTAGATATGTTTCTTAAGTGGGGTAAGATTCGATGTCTGAAAAGCACAATGAAATCACACAGGAAAGAAAAAGAAAATTGGCCGCTTTGTTCAAAGCACTTTCCATTGTTGCGGACGATTCATATGTTTACATCTGCGATATGCACTATGACTATTCCATATGGTCACGGTCGCTTGTCGCGACTTTTGGTCTGCCATCCGAGTATATGTACAACGCCGGGAAAATATGGGAGGAACATGTTCACCCCGACGACCGTGAAGTGTACAAAAAAGGCATAGACGAAATATTTCAGGGCAAATCAGAAGGCCATGATATGCAATACAGAGCCCAAAAGCCTAACGGAGAATATGACGTATGTACCTGCAGGGGTATAGTATTTTTTGACGAGAAAGGTGAACCGGAATACTTTGGTGGAGCCATAAGAAATCACAATGAGCAGAGTCATCTAGACAGACTCACGGGTCTAAAAAACCAATACGGCTTCTTCGAGGATGTCAAACACTATATTCTAAAAGAGGCTCCGGTTACCGTTATTCTCATCGGAATAAGCCTTTTGAAGGAAATAAATGAGATATACGGATACCAGACCGGAAATCGCCTGTTACAAAAATTCGGACGTTATCTGCTCAACAAAAACGGTGGCAATGGAAATGTCTACCGACTTGACGGTTCAAAATTCGCGATAGTCTCCGAGACCACAAACGCCAACAGAGTGAACGATTTCTACAACGAACTCAGAGTTCATTTCCGAAACGGAGTATATGTCGATGAATATTTTGTCACTTTAGAGCTCACTGCAGGCATGTTAAAGCTCGATGATTTTAACACGGATGCTCAGACCGTCTACGCTTGCCTAAATCTCGCATATGACGAGTCGAAATACAAAAAGCACGGTGACATTGTCGAGTTCTACAATGCATTCAACGCCTCAAGTATCAAACGTATAGAGATATTGCATCTCATACGCAACTCGATAATACTTGATAACCAAGGATTTTTTCTCGCTTATCAGCCAATTGTCGACGCAAATACAGAAAAACTTATCGGTGCTGAAGTGCTTTTGAGATGGCGCGCACCAAACTCTGAGGTCATTCCTCCTGATATGTTCATTTCCATTCTTGAGAAGGATCCTCTTTTCATAGAACTCGGCGAATGGATAATGGAGCAGGCGATGACGAATGCAAAAAAGATACTCGAATATATTCCCGATTTCGTTATCAATATCAATCTCTCATATACGCAGCTGGAGAAGAAAAATTTTGTCGACAGTGTATATGGCATACTCAAAAATACAGGTTATCCTGCCGAAAATCTCTGCTTAGAGCTAACGGAGAGATGTCGAATGCTTGATGACGATCTGCTTTTAAATATCATGGAATCCTTCAAATCAAACAATGTTCACATTGCATTGGATGATTTCGGAACAGGGTATGCATCTATAGGTCTCTTAAAGCTTTTGAGGTTTAACACTTTAAAAGTCGACAAAAGTTTTATACAAAAGATTGAGACCGATGACAGAGACAAAAAAACTTTAAATCTATTCTCCCAGGTTGCAACGGCATTCGGTTCAAATATCTGTGTCGAGGGAGTGGAAACCGCGGGTATGCGTGATGCTCTGAGAGAATATAACATTCATAGTTTTCAGGGATACTTCTATTCGAAACCAATCACGTTTGAGGAGCTTCTTAAGGCAGCGCAAACCGACCCGGGATATTTTTCAAAATCAGATATATAACCTTATATACCAAAGCCGTGAAGCGAAAGATTTTTTCTAAAATCTAAGGTTTCACGGCTTTTTTGCGCATCTATCTTCATTCACATAATTTCTCCTATATGTTATACTTTTTAGGTAAAGATTCTCATTTAGCCAAGGAGGAAAATAAGTCTATGGTTGTTGCCGACATAATCAAACTGTTGGATGCAAATGTTATTTCCAACGAGATCGATATGAATCATCCCGTAAAAACAGTCTGCGGCTCCGATATGATGAGCGATGTTTTAGCTTTCATAAAAAAGGACGCTGTCCTGCTTACGGGGCTAAACAATCTTCAGGTACTTCGAACCGCTGAGATGATGGACATTGTATGTATTGTTTTCGTGCGCGGAAAAACTCCGAGTGCCGAGATGGTAGCCATGGCCGATGAGCTGAATATATACATGCTTCAAACTCAGTACACAATGTTTGACACCTGCGGGATTCTTTACGAGGCAGGTTTGAGAGGAGGTCGGAAAGTAGATGGATAGTATACATTACCATTACCTTGTCGATGGCGAAGATTTTGCCAGAGCCGGCGAGGCTTCAAGCTCCTTAAAATCCAAGCTCAAACAACTGGGTTTCCCGCCCGACGTCATAAGAAGATGCTCCATAGCCATCTACGAGGGCGAGATAAATATGGTTATACACGCCGATGGCGGCGACATAGATGTAGATATATACCCGGACAAAATAGTCATGGTATTAAAGGATAAGGGTCCAGGAATTCCCGATATCGACCTTGCAATGCAGGCCGGCTGGTCCACTGCAAAAGAGCAGATTCTAAGTCTCGGTTTCGGCGCCGGAATGGGTTTGCCAAACATGAAAAAATCTTCAGACGAGATGAATGTGGAGACTGAGATTGGTGTTGGAACCACTGTTACTATGACCGTAAACGTACCAAATTGATTATTTTTTAGGAGAAGCCATGGATAAGTTCAAACATTCCGTTTTTCTTAAAGAAGAAAACTGCACAGGCTGTATCACCTGCTTAAAAAGATGTCCGACAGAGGCTATTCGTGTAAGAAACAACAAAGCTCACATAATAGCCGAATTTTGTATTGATTGCGGCGAGTGCATTAAGAGATGTCCGCATCATGCAAAACGGTCTCACAGAGATCACTATGAAGATCTCGAGGGAACATACAAATATCTTGTGGCAATTCCCGCCCCATCTTTATACAGCCAATTCAACAATATAAAAGACGTAAATATTATACTTACAGCCATTTTGATGACCGGATTTGACGATGTTGTTGAAGTTTCTGCCGCAGCGGAGCTTGTCTCTTTTGCATCGCGCAAGTTCATAAAAGAAAACCCGGACAAATGGCCGCTCATAAGCACCGCATGTCCTACAATCGAGAGACTCATCAGGGTGCGTTTTCCGAACCTGATATCCCATCTGTTGCCTATTCTTCCACCTATGGAGGTCGCAGCGGAGATTGCAAGGACAAAAGCAATGAAGGAGACCGGCTTGAATGCCAAGGACATAGGAATCGTCTTCATCTCTCCTTGTCCATCAAAGGTCACCTTCAAAAATTCACCTTTAGGTTTAGAAAAAAGCAACGTAGATGAGGTAATTGCAATAAAAGACTACTATCCTATCCTGCTCTCAAAGATGAAAGAGGCAGAGGCAAACAAAATAGACGGTCTTTCAACCTCCGGCAAAATCGGAAAAAGCTGGGCTGCCAGCGGTGGAGAAGCCTATGGCACCGGATCCGAAAACTACCTTGCCGCAGATGGCATAGAGAATGTAATGCAGGTTCTTGAAGCTTTAGAGGATGAAAAGTTTGGCAATACCCTCGAATTTGTGGAGTTAAATTCCTGTAACGCCGGTTGTGTCGGCGGAGTTTTCACGATAGAAAACGGATATATGGCAAAGGCAAAAAACAAGATACTCGCCAGAAATTCAGAAGCCTTAGGGAAAAAATACGCATTATCTCCGGATGAGCTCGAGGAGATATTCACAACTTACGACCACTTCAAATGGACAAAGCCTGTCACCTACGAACCGGTATTCAGACTCGGTGCCAACATGATGGACAGCATGCAGAAAATGTCCGAAGTAGAAGCAATACTCAACAAGCTGCCCGGACTTGACTGCGGTTCCTGCGGTGCTCCTACTTGCCGCGCTCTCGCGGAGGACATTGTCACAAATACCGACGGTGCAAATATTTCAGATTGTATCCATTTGAATTTACGAAATTCGGAGGAATGATTATGACAGTTAAAGAAATGGCCGACGTGTGCGGCTTTAAGGTATTAAATGAAGGCAACAACACCGCAGTTGTAACAGAGCCGTACTGTTGCGATCTATTGAGCATTGCTATGGGAAATGCGCCAAGCGGTTGTGCATGGTGTACCGTAATGTCAAACAAAAACACCCTTGCGGTCACCACACTCACCGATGCCGCATGTATTATTCTCTGCTGTGATGTGGCAGTGGATGAAAGCCTCATAGAAAAAGCAGCTGAGGAAGATATTCCTCTTTTTGCGACAGACAAACCCGTTTTCGATGCGGCTCTTTCCATATACAATGCCATAAATGCTTAGTCAATTCTGAAGAAAGGACGGCGATATTTATGATGCCATTATCTTATGATCTTCATATTCATTCATGTCTTTCGCCGTGCGGCGATGACGATATGACTCCGTCAAACATTGTCGGTATGGCGAAGATTCTGGGGCTCGATGTCGTCGCCATAACCGACCACAACTCATGCAAAAACTGCCCTTCCTTTGCGGCCGCAGCTCACGAGTATGGTATACTTCCAATCTTTGGGATGGAGCTCACCACGTCGGAGGAGGTTCATGTACTTTGTCTTTTTGACAATCTTGAAGCTGCTCTGGAATACGACAAATACGTCTTTGACCGTATACCGGATATTCCAAATAACACAGAATATTTCGGCAACCAGCTACTATATGATACAAACGATAAAAATTGCGGATATGTGGAAAAACTCCTCATATCCGCAACTGATATTTCTTTTGATGATGTATATGATCTTTTGGAAAAATATGACGGTGTTATGATACCCGCTCATATCAACAAACCTACAACAAGTCTCATAAGTAACCTTGGTTTCATTCCGCCCGACAGCAAATTCAAAACCGTCGAGATTCAAGCCAAGGACGACAAAGGCGAATTGATAAAGGCTTTTCCATATCTAAACGACTGTCGTTTCATAAAAGATTCCGACGCACATGCGCTCCATATAATAAATGAAGCAATAAATTTCATGCATCCCGAAGAATGCGATGCAAAAAGCATTCTGAAATATCTCAAAAATACCTAAGAGCTGTAATAATCATCAGCTCTTTATTATTTTGTCCTCAGGAAGCCATCTCTCGATTACATGTACAAGCTCTTCAATCTTTATCGGCTTCTGTATGTAATCATCCATTCCGGCAGCTAGAAGATTCTCTCTCGCTTTCTCCTCCGAATCGGCGGTCAATGCCACTATAGGAAGCATACCGTATGCTCCGTCGTCGAGTTCTCTGACAAGCTTTGTCGCCTCAACTCCATCCATAACAGGCATAAATATATCCATGAGAACCATGTCGTACTTTCCGGATGTTATCATCTGGACAGCTTCTTTTCCGTTTTCCGCGCTCTCTATCTTCATTCCGAGCGGTTTTAAAAGAGCAGTCGTCACAACTCTGTTTACCTTGTTATCCTCTACAAGAAGTATCTTTGCATCAGGTGCCTTGAAATTGAAGGATTCGGTCCAATGGCGCTTTGAAGTCTCCTCATCACCAAATTCATCCTCCTCAAAGAAGCCTATTCCCTCGTTTGTGCTCACATCCTGCCAGAGGGCAAAATAGAATTCGCTTCCCTCTCCGTAGTTTGAGTTCATTCCAATCTCTCCGCCCATGGCAGCCACAAGTTGTTTTGATACGGAAAGTCCGAGTCCGTGTCCGTTTGCAGGCGAGTTCTCGGTATCAACTCTTCCGAAAAGTTCAAATATCTTCTCCTGATCCTGAGGCTTTATTCCGCGCCCTGTGTCCTTGACTCCAAATCTGAGCTGTACCTTGCCATACGCAAGTTCCATAACTCTCACAGAGATGGTTATCATTCCCTTTTCGGTATTATTGATAGCATTGTTCATGAAGTTTACCATGATCTGCTTTATCCTTGCCACGTCACCCTCGAGGTTCTTAGGGATGGAAGGATCGATATCAAACTTCAATGCTATCTTTGTATCGGAAAGTCTTGTGAAGAACATTCCTCTTAGATCCTGAAGCATTACTTTGAGTGAGTACTGTGTATTCTTTGCCTCATAGGTTCCGTTCTCTATTCTGGCATAATCGACAAGATCGTTGATGAAGCCCACAAGGGACGTTCCGCTCTTTTTAATGTCGAGAAGATAGTTCTCTACCTCCTCGTCATTGTTCTTTCTCATGAGAATCTCACTGATTCCCAAAATAGAGTTCATAGGAGTTCTTATCTCTCTTGCAACATCGACAAGGAACTTCTGTTTCTTCTCAATCGCCTCATCAGCAACTTTCTTGTATTTGTCTATATTTATCTCGTCAGTTATCTCCCTTGTCACATCGCTTAAGATGTACATGGTTCCTCTGTAGATATCTTTTTGATATACATTCTGCTCTTTAATTTCAAAATATCTCTCGTCTCTTACAATCGGCGCTCCGCTCTCAACATCATTTAAAAGTTTTGTGAGCACACCCTGTCTGTCGACTACGATCTCAGGATATATTCTGGATGCAGTATCATTGTAATATGCAATGTCATTTCTTGAATTTATTACAATGTATCCGTCCGTGAGATTGTTCAATATATACTGTTTTGCAATGTCCGATGCATCCATGAGGTTGTATCTCCAGAGTGCATTGAACATGAACAGCGATCCGATTGCAAATCCAAGCGATGTCGTATCATATCCTTTTGTGAGACCTGTGCTGTATACGATAAGTCCAAGCAATGCAGAGACGCTGACAGCGACGATATTTAACATCTGTTTTTTCTCTACGTCTGTCTGCACCTTCATATATCTTATAAAAGCGGCGCGCGTAATCTGAATGAAATAGATAAGACAGAGCACAACAAAGACATAATAGAAAATGCCATGAGTGTACTCGTTGTGAGGCCACAGTCCATCATTTACAAACTCAATGTTTTTGTAGAATAAAGAATGATGTTCGCAGGTGAGCACCAGTACCCAGATGCCGATATGAACCGTGCCCAGAATAATAGGTATGTAGCTTTCGATTTTTTCTTTCACAAGACCGATGGCGAACATTCCCATCGAGAAAGGAATCATTACTTTTCCGAGATATGAGACCTGCGCCCCCACAAGTTCCACTTCGCCCGATGTTGCGAGCATCTCAAGCAGATAACCCAAATTGTTTATTATTGTGGCGACACAATACAAAAACAAATATCCGTGCAGCTTCTGGTTCCATTTTGAGAACACATAGAATGCTTCTATAAAGAGTATAATAATACTTACAACCTGAATTCCAATTAATAAATCAACCAACTCTACTCTCCACCCTCAAATAAATTGTCTCTGGTTATATTATTCAGCCACTTTCCACTCTTATATCTGGCTATTACCCACGGCCACTTTACAAACTCGTCGGTGCATAAAAGAAAATAAACCAGCATAGGAGGTGCCTTAAATACAAATGCGGCCAAAAAACCAAGTGGGACCGCGTAGCACCACATATCTATTGTATCACATATCATACCAAATCTGGTATCCCCGCCCGCGCGAAATATTCCCGCGATAAGGGTTGTGTTCACGGCCTGTCCCATAATGTAATAGGTACATATCAAAAGCATTATCTTAAGGTATCCCATTGCAGTATCCGTAAGTGTTACCGCATTCAATATAAACGGGATTGCTATGAATGTTCCCACTCCACCGAGGAGTCCCGCAAAAACCGTAGCCTTGACCAATATACTTCCGGCCTCTTTTGCCTTTTGCATATTGCCCTCTCCAATGATATTGCCAAGCATTATTCCTCCGGCGCTTGCTATACCGAAAGCGAGTGTGGTTCCGAAGGTTCTGACCACAACAACAATTGAGTTTGCGGCGACAACATCACTGTTCATATGTCCCATTATGACAGAGTACATGGAAAAAGCAACTCCCCACGAAACGTCATTTATCAATGCCGGGACCGCGAGATTTATAAAATCCTTCAACAATATTTTGTTTGATTCAAAAATCTCTGCCACAGCTATCTTTACATCTTTGCTCTTTACCGAGACAACTATACATGCCGCAAGTTCACACACCCTGGACAAAGCCGTTGCAAGTCCTACTCCGGCTGCGCCCATCTTCGGTGCTCCGAAGAGTCCGAATATAAAGACAGCATTCAATATAATATTCAGTGAGAAAGCGAGTATGTTTAAAAACATACTTATTCTCACTCTGTCAACACTTCTGAGTACTGATACGTACACTTCAATCACCGACCAGCAGATGTATGCAATCCCCATCCATCTGAGGTAGGACACCCCAAGCATCACCAGCTCACTGTCGTTTGTAAAAAGGCTCATCATACTCTTTGGTATCAAAAAAGCAGCCAGCGCAAAAAGGCCCCCTATGATGATTGAAAACCTAAGTGCAATACCTTCGACAGCATGTATCGCCCTGAAATCTCTCTTTCCAAAATACTGGGCGCACAGCAATGTTGCTCCCGTTCCTATCCCATAAAAAACACTGAAGAGCACATTTGCATAATTCGACGCAAGCGATACCGCGGACAGCGATGACTGTCCGACAAAGTTCAACATAACAACATCCGCGGAACTCACCGCGGCACTCAATATATTCTGTATTATTATAGGCAACCCCAATGTTATTAATTGCCTGTATAATGCCTTATCCGATTTACTTATGTTCATATTACCCTCTTAGATTTGATTATACCAAATAATGCTCTACTTCAAACACTATTTTTACCCTTTTTTGCAAGATATTCCATACCGTGTTATAATCCTCGGGTGAATTTATATAAGTTTTTAAGGAGAATTATATGGGCGAATTATTGGAACTTTTCTTAACCTTTGCAAAAGTCGGAGTTCTGACTTTCGGTGGTGGTTATGCGATGCTCCCAATTTTGGAGCGTGAAATCTGTACAAACAAGCATTGGGTAGATTCCAATGAGCTTATGGATTATTATGCAATCGGTCAATGCACACCGGGCGTTATAGCCGTAAATCTTGCAACCTTCGTCGGAAAAAAGAGAAAGGGCATACCGGGAGGCATTGTTGCCACTCTGGGAGTTGTTTTTCCGTCTCTTTTGATCATCACCTTCATTGCCGCACTCATCAGCAACTTTGCTGAACTTGTATGGGTAGAAAAAGCATTCACCGGAATAAGGATATGCGTTTGTGTCCTCATCTTCAATTCCGTTGTAAAACTTTACAAAGGTGCGGTAAAAGATCTTCCGGCTTTCATTATATTCTGTGTAGTTGCTATCTGCTCTGTATTCCTAAGCATCTCCCCTGTTATATATGTCATAATAGCGGGCGCTCTCGGTATACTCATTCAGAATTTCAAGTCCGCAGGAGACGATAAGGCAAAGGAGGTTAACCGATGATATTTTTGAGATTGTTTTTTGAATTTTTCAAGACCGGCCTTTTCAGTGTCGGAGGAGGACTTGCAACAGTACCTTTTCTTCAGAACATGGCCGTAAAGACGGGTTGGTTTACCTACTCGGATCTTGCCGATATGATAGCTGTTGCTGAGAGTACGCCGGGACCGCTCGGAGTAAATATGGCAACCTACGTCGGATATACAACAGGAAGCACCTTTCACGGTTCAATCGGAGGAGTCATCGGTGCAGTCATAGCAACCCTTGGACTTGTCACTCCGTCCATAATTGTAATTATGATAATCGCGTACTTCCTTTCAAAATTTAAGGATAACAAATATGTAAACAATGCTTTTTACGGGCTCAGGGCTGCCTCTGTAGGGCTCATAGCTGCAGCCGGAATAAACATTGTACTCATAGCTTTTTTCAGTGCGAACAGTATCTATGATATGCTTGGAGATGTGCATTTCAATCCTTTGCATTTCCTCCTTGCCGCAATTATTTTTGTCGCATCCAGATACATACCGAAGATCAAAGATCTTCATCCTGTCGTGTTTATAGTTTTTTCCGCAGTTGTCGGTATCTTATTCATGTAAAAAAAACCGGGAGCCATCGAACCCCAATCGGTTCGACAGCCCCCGGTTTTATTTATATTAAGCTTAAACCCTTTATTCTTCGGTCTTCTCCTCAGTTGTCTCCTCAGATTTGCTTTCCGGTGTAAATGTCTCAAGCTTGAATCTTCTAACAACCGATGTAAGGTTGTCCGAGATGCCCTGCTGCTGGTCTGACATATCATTTACATCCTCTACTATATCTGAAACATCTTCCATGGATGTCATAATGCTTGCACTCGCATCCGCAGTGTTCTGTGTAGACTGTGCAATGTTTTGTATAGCCTCTGTAATCTCTGACATAATCTCCTGTATATTTGAAGACATTGTGGAAATCTTCTCAGATATCTCACTGAAATTCTGAGCGTCTTTTCCGTACTGATCCGCAGTCTTAACAAAAGCATCATAATCAGGTGAAACAGTATCCGTAACAAAACCAAGCAATGTATTTGCATTGTCAGCAAGTCCTTCAAATGCATTCTGTACATCCTCTATAGTCTGCTGAATACTTGAAACCGCTGTGGCAGTATCACCTGCAAGCTTTCCGATTTCAGAAGCAACAACTGCAAATCCTTTACCCTGTTCTCCTGCTCTGGCAGCCTCTATTGAAGCATTCAATGAAAGGAGTGTGATCTGTTCAGCTATGTCGGAGATAATCTTTGCCATCTCACCGATGTTCTCAACCACCTTAGCCTGCTCGATACTCTCAGAGAGTTTCTTCTGATACTCACTCGTGAGTTCTCCTGCCTTGATTGAGGACTCTCTTGCGGATTTCTCAACCTCTGCCGCTCTGACAAGAATCTCCTTTGCATTAGCCAAGCTCTGTTCTGCCTCATCAGCAAGAACATCCGTTGAATCGTTGACCTGTTCTACGGAAGCTGTGAGCTCCTCTGTGGCAGCCGATGAATTCATCATATCCGAGTTTACGCCTGTCATGAGATCCTCAATATTTGTAAACTCCTGTTTGAGGTTCGATGCAGACTCTTTAAGTCTTCCGCTCGAAATATTAATCTCTCCCGAGTGATGTGAAATATTCGTTATAACCTCTCTGTTGCTGTCGAACATCTCATTGAGTGAGTTGCTCATCTGAGCTATCTCATCCTGACCTTTTACCTTCAAGGTACTTATCATGAAGTTTCCTTCGGCAAGTTCTCCTGCGAATTTCTGTACCTTTACAATACTCTTAGTGATTCCGCTTATCTGAAGAACTATTATAACAGCTGCAACAATTACTGAAATAACAGCTACAAGTATAATCAAAAATGTGAGGTTCTTCACCGGTTCCTCAATCTCAGCTTTAGGCATCTTGATTGCAAGTTTCCAGTTTACGCCGTCTATCGTTGAATAATATAAAAGATAGGTTTTTCCACCATCGGTATATGATGTGGAACCACTGTCATTTGCCAGTATCTCAGTTCCTGCCGCTGCGAGAGAAGTGTTCTCATCTGCTGTTATGGCAGTTGCATTCTCAAGTTTTTCCGCGTCAACTCCGCCGAGGTAAGTACCCGATGATGTTGTGAGCATTGCAGTTCCACCTTCTCCGACCTGCACTGCCTCAACAGTATCCTTTATATTTGTAAGTTCCATATCGACAGTTACACATCCGATATATGTTCCGTCAACAAGTATAGGTGTCGAACATGATGACATTACGATTCCGGATGTTGCATCATAATACGGATCAGTTATAACCGCCTCTGTAGAACTCTTGGCATTTGTGTAATATTCCTGCTCAAAATAGTTGTACTCGGCATTGCTGTAATCCCAGGTTGTGACAACATCACTTCCGTCCTTATATACATAAGGTCCGTAATACTCTTCAGCAGTATCATATACGTTCGGCTCAAACCAAAGTCCGCTTCCGAGTACCATGTCATTGGTGTTGATCAAATCGGTGAGCATCTTCTCGTAAGTCTCCCACTCGTTGGTGGTGTAGGAATCAGCGACAACAACCGCTATATTGTCAGCAAGCCCTTTTACCTTATCGAGTTCTGCATTGATTGACTCCTCCTGATAATTGAGTTCGGAAGTCATCTTGCCCTCTACCTCATCATAGATGGCGTTACTGCTGTTTGATACAGCAATCCCCGTTATCAGCGCCATGGCTAAAATAAGAATAGGCACAATCGTACAAATCATTTTAAGCTTAATATTCTTTCTCATAAATGAACCTCTCTTTATATTTTTTTAACCCTAATATATATTATAGCCTTGGTACTTTAGTAACGCAACCTCAATTCCCAAATTTTTTATTTTTCATCTTATATTACATAAAGAAAAGACATCAAATCTTACAATTGTAAAATCCGATGTCTTTTGTGTACACTATTTAATGTCAAACTCCGGAGGTTCATCCAGATGTTCCGACACATATTTACCGTCTTTTTTTCTCTGCTTAACACACTCTGTCAGAAGATATTCTATCTGTCCGTTGACTGAACGAAAATCATCTTCTGCCCAGGCAGCTATAGCATCATAGAGCTTTGCATTCAATCTTAGCGGAACTTGTTTTTTCTCTGCCATTAGTAAAGGCTACCGGAGTTTACCACCGGCTGAGCATCGTGGTTACCGCACAGGACCACGAGCAAATTGGAAACCATTGCTGCCTTTCGTTCCTCATCCAAATCAACAAGTTCTTTCTCACTGAGTCTCTCAAGAGCAAGTTCTACCATTCCGACTGCTCCGTCGACTATCAGCTTTCTGGCATCGACAACCGCTGCCGCCTGCTGTCTCTGAAGCATGGCAACCGCTATCTCCGGTGCATATGCAAGATAAGTTATCCTTGCATCAACTATCTCTATTCCCGCCTCTGCGACCTTATCCTGGATTTCATCCTTGATTCGGTTCACAACAGTCTCTGTAGATCCTCTCAAGCTTCCGTCATCGGCATGTCCGTCTCCGGTTGTATCTACATTTTCCGCAGAGTCATATGGATATAACTTAACAACATTTCTCACCGCGCTGTCGCACTGAAGAGAGAGATACTCTTTAAAATTGTCCACTGCGAAAACTGCCTTTGCGGTGTCTGTGACCTTCCACATAACCGCTACCGCAATCTCAACCGGATTTCCGAGCACATCATTTACCTTCTGTCTCGAATTGCTGAGTGTCATAACCTTAAGAGAAATCTTCTTTGATCCCATTTCTCCGCCTGAAACAGACACACTTCCATCGGTGATTTCAAGTGATGTTGCGGACTTTTTGCTGTTTATATCCCCGCTCTGTCCAAGTCTGGTATTTGCCGCAGGATTGAAGGATGTACAGAAAGGATTGACATAATAACATCCGTCACCTTTTAAAGTTCCTACATATTTTCCGAACAATGTGAGAACAAGTGCCTCACCCGGCTTCAAAACTTTTATTCCCAAGAACAAAATCCACGCTGTGCATATCACTATAAGCGATACTACAAATACCGCTACACCGGTCGCGCTCGTCTCCATATTCATTGCCCCGAATATCATTGCAAGAATAGCTACCGCATAGAGTGCCAACACAAGCAAAAGAACTGCTATACCATTCTTGTGCCCACTTATAATTTTTTCTTCCACTGTTTGATTGATTGTTTCTTCCATAACCCACATCTCCTTATTTTGCACGAGAACTCACATTCGTGCCTTTTTTATAGTGTATCTCTTTTTGATATCATTATGATATCATTTTGTGTGAGTTTGTCAATGGCTTTATCAATCATTATTTAACTCTTTTATCTTTTCGAGTTCCACAAAGGTGATGTGACAGTATCCTCCCGGATGTTTCAACAGATAATCCTGATGGTACTCCTCTGCCTCATAGAAACATTCAAGCGCCTTGTTTTCCACATAAAAAGCTTTATGCTTCTTCCTCTCCTCATCAAGATATTTGTCCACAATATCTTTAGTCTTTTCATCTTTTGTATATATGCCAAGAAGATATTGTTCTCCGATATCTCCGCCCTGTCCATCCGCCTGAGTGGGATCGACGCAGATAAAATACGCTTTCAATATCTTTTCAACAGATATTTTTCCCGTGTCATAGGTTATTCGCAGACATTCCCTGTAACCTGTCTCATGCCTGCACACCTCCTCATAGGTAGGGTTCTTGACATGACCGTTCGCATAACCGACCTTCGTCTCGCAGACTCCGTCCAATAGTTTGAAGGCTCTCTCCATTCCCCAGAAACAACCTCCGGCAAGGTATATCACACCTTTGTTTTCCCCAGGAGTATAATAATCATCACGCCTGGTCTCCTCTATGCGATGTTCAAAATAGATATTTTTTTCATCCTTACTTATTATCTCGTACCCGTTGTGTTCAAGCACATGGATTGCCATTTCATTGTCTTTTTCCACAATTGCGTGGATTATCGGCTCATGAAGTTCCTTGTGAATATAGGCGGTGATATCATAAAGACCTCGTGAAGCAAAATGCTCACCTCTCATATCCTTTTTTATCTCAAATCGAATCTCGGCCTTGTCATTTAAGGTTACCTCTCCTACATTTTTCCCGTCGGAGGTAATCTCAAAACTGTTATTTCCAAGATAATTTATCTCCATTATTCATCCTCCGTCTTAGAATTCCGTCACTTCTTCAAGTGCGCGCACGAAACCCTCAAGGCCTTCTTTGTCCTCATCAGAGAATCTTCCAAGTGAAGGGCTGTCGATATCAAGTACCCCCATCACTCTTCCATCCTTATGAATAGGCACAACTATCTCGGAGTTCGATGCACAATCACATGCAATATGCCCCGGGAATTCATGCACGTTTTTTACCACAAGTGTCTCATCATTTCCGGCCGCCGTGCCGCAAACTCCTTTTCCCAATGCTATCCTTATGCATGCAACCTTTCCCTGAAACGGCCCAAGCAAAAGAGAGCCTTTGTCCATGAGATAAAAACCTGCCCAGTTTAAATCGGACATGTTTTCATAGATAAGTGCCGATGCGTTTGACAACACCGGTATAAAGTTCGGCTCGCTTTTTGCGAGCGCTTTGATCTGTTCTGTCATAAGTTTGTAATCTGTCATTTTTTTCATCCCCAATTTTTGAATTTAATAATTATTTTTGTTGTTTTGATTTTAATATTTGGTTTTTGTTATTCGATTTTTATTTCATTCTTATGTCCCATCATTTGATTTTGCTCCATGCCGATGCCTTGCATCTTGCACAGGCATATCTCCTGTAATGTCTCGTGAATCTGCTCTCTCTTTTTCTGTAAATAACCGCGCCACAGTTTTTGCATACAAATATATGTTTTACCGGAAGCGGCGTAACCTCATGGTCTTCGACTCCCTTCTCGCTTCCGCTCGTCGTGCGCTTTATGTTATATCCGTACGCCACATTCATTTGTGTCGCATACATCTTCCAGCTTCCGGTGTGCTTCATGCAGCCTTTACAAGTGTGTAAAAGTTCGTGAATAATCGTCTCCTTGCAGGCTTTATCCGAGATTCTTTCATCTGTCAAAAGCCTCTGCGCTATCTCTATTGTAAATGTCTCATCCGCGTTCCTTATACATCTGCCCCATCTTGTTCCGGCCCTTTTGTTCACCTTCCACTCGGACACTTCGCCCGGGGCTATGTCTTGATCTTTCAGTTCCGAGAGGCATTCCAAAACAAGAGCATTCAAATCCTTTTCTCTCATCTAAAACCACCTGCCATCCCTTTTTACTCAGTCCTTAAACTTACCAAAACAGAATAACATACGACATCAAATTCTGTACAGATAAGATAAAGAAAACCCGAGGGTTGTTTCCCTCGGGTTTGAGCTACGGTTGTCTCGCTAAACACAACTGTATGACAAGTAAAAAACAATTTTTCTAAAAAAGGAGTACATCCATAGCTTTAGAAAACTAATTCTGTCCGTAGTAAGCATTTGCTCCGTGCTTACGATAAAAGTGCTTATTCTTTATACTGTCCGGAGCAGGCTTTACATTTGGATTTATGGCTTCGGTATTTCTTGCCATCTTTGCGACCTCCTCGAGCACAACTGCGTTGTGAACTGCCTCTGCCGCATCTTTTCCCCATGTAAAAGGGCCATGATTCTTGCAGAGTACTGCCGGTGTGTACACCGGATTTATTCCTCTGCCGTCAAATGTCTCTATGATAACGGTTCCCGTGTTCTTCTCGTACGCTTCTTCTATTTCCTCGTCCGTGAGGTTTCTGGCACAAGGTATCGGCCCGAGGAAATAGTCAGCGTGTGTTGTACCGTAAAGAGGTATATCTCTTCCGGCCTGAGCCCATGCAACCGCTTCAGGTGAATGTGTATGTACTATTCCGCCGATTTCTTCATATCTCTTGTATAGTTCAATATGAGTTGCGGTATCGGAGGATGGTTTATACTTTCCTTCAATTTTGTTTCCGTCAAGATCCATGACAACCATGTCATCCGGTGTGAGTTTATCATAATCCACCCCGCTTGGCTTGATTACAAAATATCCGGATTCTCTGTCTATTCCGCTGACATTTCCCCAAGTGTAGGTTATAAGTCCTCTTCTCGGAAGCTCCATATTCGCCTCGTAGACATCTTTTTTCAACTGTTCAAGCATTTTAACATCTCCGTTCGTTTTATTTGTAAATTATCTTCTTGAGTAAACTACATCTCCGAGCATGAGATCTCTCTTGAAG
This sequence comes from Lachnospiraceae bacterium, assembly GCA_024695665.1. Classification (GTDB taxonomy): domain Bacteria; phylum Bacillota; class Clostridia; order Lachnospirales; family Lachnospiraceae; genus JAILHT01. Next base: position 28,084 of record JAILHT010000085.1, on the reverse strand, counting down.
TTTCTGATTGTTGTATCGTTATCAATATAAACTGCTTCAATGCCCATAGCAGCTGCCCAATCACCCATCTGCTCTGCGGTGAGATCGTATGAGAATGCTGTATGATGAGCTCCTCCTGCAAGAATCCAAGCCTCTGCTCCGGTGTAAAGATCCGGCTGTGGTGTCCAGAAGTTTGTAGCTGTAGGAAGCTTAGGCATCGGTTTCTCGTTCTTCTTGCAATCAACAGTATTGATGATAAGACGGAATCTGTCTCCGAGATCGATGAGTGATGTTGCAATTCCCTGTCCCTCTTTTGAAGTGAAAACAAGTCTTGCAGGATCCTCTCTGTCTCCCATTGAAAGTGGCTGACACTTGATTGAGATAGGGCCGTCAGCAATTGTCGGACAGATCTCAAGCATATGTGCCTCGAGGATTCCCTCTTTACCCTTTACAAGGTTGTATGTGTAATCCTCAAGCATTGAGGTTCCCTTTGCATTCTTAATGCCTGTTGTCATTATCTTCATAAGACGAACCATGGCAGCAACTTTCCAGTCTCCCTCTGCTCCGAAACCGTAACCTTTTTCCATAAGTCTCTGGATTGCAAGACCCGGAAGCTGCTTCAAAGATCCGAGATCTCCGAAGTGTGTTACGATTGCCTGATAGTTCTTCTCCTCGAGGAATCTCTCGAATCCGAGCTCTATCTGCGCCTGAACGGCAACATGTTTTTTGAACTCCTCAGGATCTCTTCCCTCAAGAAGAATATCATATTTCTCATAATATTCATCGACAAGCGCATTTGTGTCTGACTGTGAAACAGCCTCAACAGACTTTGCGATCTCATTTACAGGGTAAGCATCAACTTCCCATCCGAACTTGATCTGAGCCTCTACCTTATCTCCCTCGGTAACTGCAACGTTTCTCATGTTGTCAGCAACACGCATTACTCTGATATGGCTTGACTCTACAACACCTACAGCTGTTCTCATCCATGAACCGATCTTCTCCTGAACTACAGGATCTGCCCAGTATCCGACAACAACCTTTCTCTCAATTCCCATACGGCTTACGATATGTCCCCACTCTCTGTCTCCGTGAGCGGCCTGGTTCTCATTCATAAAATCCATATCTATGCTGTCATAAGGAATCTCCTCATTGTACTGTGTATGAAGATGAAGCAATGGTTTTCTGAGTTCTTTGAGTCCCAAAATCCATGATTTTGCAGGTGAGAAGGTGTGGCACCATACGATAACTCCCGCACAGTTCTCATCATTGTTTGCCTCGTTGAATGTCTTTCTGATAAGTTCGTTTGTGATGAGTGTAGGTCTCCACTCAACTTCAAACGGAAGTTTTCCCGAAGCATTGAGTTTCTCTACAATCTCCTTAGCATGAGCCGCAACATTTGCAAGACACTCATCTCCGTAAAGATCCTGTGATCCTACGCAAAACCAAAACTTATAATTCTTTACTGCTAACATTTTTTTCCTCCTTAGATAATAGGTAAAGCTTTTACTATTTCCTTCTCGGCAGAAATTGCTGCCTTATATTCTTCTATGTAACTGTCAAATCCCTTGACATCCTCCGGATCAGGATTCATGATCTGCCCCTTCTCTCCGTGGAATACTTTCTTGTCAAGGAAATCAGCAAATGTCTGATCCTTATCCTTGTTTACAACATAGGATGCGAGTATGGCCATTCCCCATGGTCCTCCCTCGCCTGCTGTCTCCATTACGGCAACGGGTGCGTTCATAGCTGCCGCAAGCACGCTCTGTCCAACACCTTTGGTCTTGAAGAGACCGCCATGTCCGTAGAGTGTATCTACCTCAACCTTCTCCTCCTTGAAGAGAATGTCACATCCGATCTTTAATGTGGCAAGAGATGCATAGAGATGAGTTCTCATAAAGTTTGCAAGATTCATCTTTGCATCCGGTTTTCTTGCGAACATCGGTCTTCCCTCGTCGAGTCCTATCACAGGCTCACCGGAAAAAGTATTGAAAGCGAGCAATCCTCCGCAATCCTTCTCACCGGTCATTGCGTTGTTGTAAAGTTTTCCGTATATGTCATTCATATCTGCCTTTACACCAAACATATCTGCAAACTCTTTGAAGAGTCCTATCCAAGCGTTGAGGTCCGATGTACAGTTGTTGCAATGAACCATGGCAACGGCATCTCCCACTGGAGTTGTTACCATATCAAGTTCCTCATGAACCTTCTTCAAAGCTTTTTCAAGTACTACCATCGCAAATACCGAAGTTCCGGCAGATACATTTCCGGTTCTTACTGCAACTGAGTTCGTCGCTGTCATTCCGGTACCGGCATCTCCTTCAGGCGGAGCAAGCGGTATTCCTGCTTTTAAGTTGCCGCTCGCATCGAGGAATTTTGCTCCCTCCTCTGTGAGTGTTCCGGCATTCTCTCCTGCGACAAGTACCTTCGGAAGTATCTCTCTCAATTTCCATGGCTTGTCTTTTATATTGTCGAGCGCATCGAACTTGTCTGCCATTTTTGCATCATAGTCTTTTGCATCAGAATCTATCGGAAACATTCCTGATGCCTCACCGATTCCCATAACCTTCTCCCCGGTCAGTTTCCAGTGAATATATCCGGCAAGTGTCGTGAAGAAATCGATCTTGTCGACATGCTCCTCACCGTTTAATACCGCCTGATAAAGATGAGCTATACTCCATCTCTGAGGCACGTTAAAATCAAATACTTTTGTGAGCTTAGCGGCAGCCTCTCCCGTTATGGTATTTCTCCATGTTCTGAAAGGCACGAGAAGCTCACCGTTTTTGTCGAAAGGAAGATATCCATGCATCATTCCCGAAACTCCTATCGCAGCGAGTTTCTCTATAGTCACATGATACTTTTCATCGACATCCCGAAGAAGGTTTGCGTAACAATCTCTGAGTCCTCCGTGTATATCATCCAGGCTGTATGTCCACACTCCGTCGACAAGGCGATTCTCCCAGTCATGTGCTCCGGAAGCTATCGGCGTATGATTCTCGTCAACGAGAACGGCTTTTATTCTTGTTGAACCGAATTCGATTCCCAGAACCGCTTTTCCCGATGATATGATTTCTTTGATATCCGACATTGTATTTCCCCCATTTCCTTATATATTTTTGTGTCTATCACAAGAGTACAACTTGTATGCTTGCAAATACAAGTTGTTTTTTTCTGTAATTACACGCTTTCTACACGTTTACTTTTTCCCCAAAAATGGTACAATAGTCCCAGTGGTTTATGACAGGAGGGATTATGCTTATGAAAAAAATGAAATCACTAAAAGCCCGCATCTTTATTCCTTTCATTCTTGTAGGAATACTCACCCTACTCTCCGTAGTCGTCGGAATGAGCTCTATCGAAAGGCTTGAAGCCCAGTACACATCTACCAACGAAACCGCCTATGGTGGAAGAATTGCCTCAATGAATGTCGCTACAGATATTCAGGAATTGCAAAAATTATTGCTTTCCCTCGCGGTTATGGATGACCCGGAGATCAAACCTCTGGTTTATGACACAGTCGAGGAAGCCCTCACAAAACTTGATACCCATATGGCCGATCTTGAATCGATCATGAGCAGTACGGCACCTGATGTTTATGCCGAGTTTGAGACAAATGTAAACTCTTTTGTTTCGGCACTGAACGAAGCCTGCAACCTTGCACTGGCAGATGACAATGCCGGGGCCATATCTATGGCAAACAACGAAGTTATGAACTCAGCAAAAGTTGTCGAGGAAGCTCTTGTTGAAATGGAAGAAGCCTTCCAGTCATTCGTCGACATGGGACAGGCAAGTGCTCTTTCAATATATCATCAGGCCGTAATGATGGTTACAGCAGTTTTGATCATCACGATACTGGTTATTGTAATCTGCATGGTAATGGTAATGCGCTCAATAATCAGCCCTACAGTAAAAGCCGTAAAAGAGCTTGATATGATCACAAAATCAATAGAAGATAACCGCGGCGATCTCTCCGCCAGACTTCATTTTGGTTCACAGCATGAAGTCGGAGATCTCGTAGCCGGTGTAAATACATTTCTTTCGACACTTGATGAACTCATCGGAAACATCCGTACAAGCTCGGATAACCTCGAGACATCAGTCGGACATATTACAAGCAGTATAAAAACCACAGATGAAAGTGCAGTCGGAATATCCTCAACAATGGAGGAACTAGCAGCTACAATGCAGGAAGTTTCCGCTACCGTTTCAAACATAAGTTCAAACACCCAGGATGTTTCCGGTGAAGTAACAAGTATCAAAAATGAGGCGAATTCTATGGTGGATTACGCCAATGATATGTCAAACAGAGCCAACGAGCTCAAAAATACGGCAGTCGAGAACAGGGATGCTGCCGAGACAATGGTTACGAAAATTGTTGAGAATCTTGAAGAAGCAATCGCAAACAGTAAGAGTGTCGAACAGGTCAACGCCCTCACAGGCGAGATTTTAAATATCTCTTCCCAGACAAATCTTCTCGCACTCAACGCTTCAATAGAGGCAGCCAGAGCCGGCGAAGCCGGAAAGGGGTTTGCAGTTGTTGCGGATGAGATTAGAATCCTTGCCGACAACAGCAGAGAGACCGCAAACAACATTCAGGAGATCAATGAGCAGGTTGTCGCTGCCGTTCTCGCATTGAGCGGTGACTCAAGAAAGCTCATCGATTATATCAATGAGCAGATTCTTCCTGATTATGAGAACTTCGTTCGCTCCGGTGCTCAATACGCAGATGATGCCGAAAACATCAATGATGCCATGAATCACTTCAAAGAGAGTACGGATCACCTCGAATCACTTATCTCTGAGATGAGCGATGCAATAAGCGGAATATCCAATGCGGCTGAGGAAGGTGCAAACGGTGTGACACTTGCAGCTGAGGACACATCAAATCTTGTTAATCAGATTGCAAATATCACCAACGAGACAGACAACAATATGGGAATCGTCGAATCTCTCACAAGTCAGACAAATCGATTCCTCTCAAACGCCGCGGAACCTTCAAGTGAGATTACAAATATTCAATCTGAAAATACTGCAGATAATGTTCCTTCCGCTGAGGATGCGTCACTGTAAAAATAAAAAGCAAAAATGGAAAGCCTTTTATATGGCTTTCCATTTTTATTTCTGTTTCTTTTTACATGACTCCCTGACTATAAGTTCGGGTTCGATAACCATATGCAACTTCTCCTTCTCACCATCTATCTCCCCGTTGATCAACTTGAGCAGCATATCGGCCGCCATAGCTCCAAGTTTCTCCTGTGGATGTGTGATCGTTGTGAGCGGTACCTTGCAGGATGCCGCCAGATATGAGTTGTCATAGCCCGTAAGAGCAATGTCATCCGGACAGCTTAATCCCATCTGTTCAATTCCTTTTAGAAGTTGAATGGCCACCTGGTCGTTATAAGCAACTATAGAATCAAAATACAGCTCATCCCTGTTTTTTATCATCTGTTTTATAAGTTCAAAAGGATGACTTTTTCTATCCTCCGTGTGATACCAGATGACCTTGTCCGGGTCATATGGTATGCCCGCTTTTTGAAGTGCTTTTATGTATCCCTTATGTCTCTCCAACCCCTGGATATCATCCGCCTTAAAAACTCCTACTATATCTCTGTAGCCTTGTTCTATAAGATGATCTGTCACTATAAATCCACCTTTTTCGTCGTTCAAAACGATGGTAGGCTTATCCTTAAGCTGAGAGTAACTTCCCTGGATAAAAACATACGGAATATTATACTCGTCCAGCATTTTGTACAAATTAATATGTCTGCAAAAGATCTGACTTTTACTCGGCTCTATGATCAGACCGTCTATATCTTTTTTTATAAGTTCCTCAAGCACAGCGGCCTCCCTTGTGCGGGAGTTGTTCGTATTCTTTAAGAGTATGCTGTATCCGTTTTCAGTCAGAACATCATCTATCCCCTGTATGACTCTGGGAAAAATATAATCGGACAGGTAAGTAGTTATAACAGCTATATTGTGCCCACCGGTCCTGTGTTTTATCATATGCGAGCAGAACGTTCCTCTCCCGTGCTCGGCATATACATACCCCTCGTCGGTCAAAACCTCCAGCGCTTTTCGGACGGTCTGTCTGCTCACCGAATATTTTTCCGACAGCACATTTTCGGACGGCAGCTTATCACCTGGTCTTATCTCACCATTGAATATGGCGTTCCTCAAATCTTCAATTATATTTAGGTATTTTAATTGTTTACTCATAATCTCTTGTATTATAACTTAATTTTGGGCATTATTATAGCCCGTTCGATTCTTTTTCCTCTCGAACGGGCTCTTAATGAATATCTCGAAGTTTCACTGTATAACCTCTCTTTCTGTTGTTTAGTTTTTACTCCCCCGCTATGGACTTCTTCCCTTCATACCAATATCTCCTATCCAGTTAAGCTTTTGAATTGTTACATCTATGATTAACTCCTAAGAGATTTTATATTTTGGTTAATGATTTATCGTCCCATTGGTCTGTACCTCTTTCTAAATGATAATCGCGGGTTTATTTCCGTCCACCTTGGTATTTAGGTTAGTGTCCCATTGGACCGTCCTCCGATTTCTGAGCTTTACGATCATCTTAACTTACTTGGCCCTTCGCCTTAGAATAACTTCTTTCATTTCGTTAATGTGTAAGCTCTTTTGATAATCTTATGTTATCTTACATCTATCTTTTTGTCAACCCTTTTTCTGTAATTTTATTATTTTATTGTTTAATTGTCAGACTATTCATTTAGTCAAGGACAACTTTGTCGCTTATGAAAAAGATATCCCACATTTTCTTATTTTTACATCCTTTTCTATACTTTTCCATCTGTTTCTACTTCTCCTATTGCTCCTTTTTATACTTATTTATCTTTTTTTGCGTCCTTTTCGAATAAATCCGTTCTTTTTGTACCTTATGTACTCCCAAAGTGCTAGAATAATACTTGTATTACCTTTAGGTATTTGAGGAGGTGCAAGGTTTTAATTGAAAGTAAAATTTAATAAAGATGAGGTGCGAACCGTTATAAATATAGCGTGGCCCTCTGTTGTGGAATCGTTCTTCATATCCTTTGCGGGTATGATAGACACCATGATGGTAAGTACCATTTCTTCAGGAGCGGTAGCCGCAGTCGGACTCACTGCACAACCTAAGTTTATAGGGCTTGCGCCATTCATAGCGCTCACGGTTGCCACTTCGGCGATCATCGCCAGACGAAAGGGTGAAGATCGCAGGGAGGATGCAAATCGAAGCTTTTTATCGATTATGGGATTCACGCTTATTCTTACCGTCGCTATAAGCATTTTGTGCGTGCTACTGGCAGATCCCGTCATACGCCTGTGCGGATCCGCATCTGACACACACGCAGATGCTGTTTTGTATTTCAAAATCATTATGGGATGTATCATTTTCAATACCATCTCAATGATGATAAACTCTGCGCAGCGAGGTTCCGGCAACACAAAGCTCGCAATGAGAACGAATCTCACCTCGTCGATAGTAAATATAATATTCAACTATCTTCTTATCGGAGGACATTTCGGGTTCCCGGCACTCGGTATAAGAGGCGCCGCAATCGCTACAGTCTTAGGCTCGGTAGTAGCCTGCATAATGAGTATCCTATCTCTTTTCCACAAAGACAGTTTTGTGAGTGTTCATTTTTGCAGAGAAAAAAAGATTGTATTTTCGTTCAATCCATTGGCTCAGGTCGTCAAACTCTCAAGTTCTGTATTTATAGAACAGTTGCTTTTGAGGGTCGGATTTATGGCCACTGCTGTAATGGCGGCAAAGCTTGGAACATCCCCCATGGCTGCTCATCAGGTCGGAATGAATATTTTGGGACTGGCCTTTTCTTTCGGAGACGGATTTCAGGCTGCTTCAGTTGCGCTCATCGGACAGAGTCTAGGGCGAAAAGATCCTGAGCAGGCCAACCGATACGGAATCATTGCTCAGTTGTGCGGTCTGACCGTTGCCATATGTCTTTCGATATTGCTTTTAGTAGGAGGACGTGCTTTCTACGGTTTGTTCTTCTCAGAGGAAGAAATCATATATATCGGTGTAAGCATCACGCGAATGATTGTTTTGATCGTTCTGTTTCAGATTCCTCAGGTGGTATTTACGGGAAGCCTCAGAGGAGCCGGAGATGTTGTTTACACTACCATAACATCAACCATCAGTGTAACCTTCGTCAGAACAATCGTATCCTATGTTTGTTGTTTTGCCTTCGGTTGGGGCATGGTCGGTATCTGGTGCGGTGTTCTCGCTGATCAGTTCTGTAGATTCACATTGAATTCAATAAGATATCGTTCGGGAAAATGGATGAAGATCATCATCTGATTATATAAATACCCCGGGATCATTTGATCCCGGAGTATTTTTTGTCTAACCCTTATGCAGTTGCTTCAGGCTCTTTTCCTTCCGGATCCTTCTCAGTTTTTTTCTTTCTTGTGAAGAAAGCTATTATAACCTGAAGGATAAGGATGATTACCATGCACAATGTCCACTTGTCAGTGAGCACCATAGTCTTGGTCATATCCTCAGTGAGTACGAAGAGTACTATTGCAACCACTGCCGGTATTATACTGATGAGTCTTAAGAATCCGCGTTTCTTTATTTCGTATTCTTCATCCTCATCCATCACTTCGCCTTCTTTGTTGTTAATCTTCTCATCTTCTTCTTTCTTCTTTGTGAAGTATGTGAATAAGAGTATCAAGCTAAGGAGTGCGGTGATTATTGCTGCGAGCAGGTTGATGATTGCCCAGGTGAGTTCAACATTTGCTGCAAGAGGTACGTCCTCATCAGCGAGCTGTGTGATAGTAGGATTTCCTTCCGTATCTATCGTGAGCTGTCCTGCCGGAACTTCTCCGTCGGCTATTGTTGTGCCTTCACCTTCATCGCCTGTCGTATCCGCTGTTGTTCCAGTCTGAGTATCCGTAACCGGTACTACAAGCTGGGTTGTATTGTCAGTGGTATCTGTCGTTCCGTCCGCTGTTGTATCACCGGTAGTCTCTCCGGTTGGTACCGAATCATCAGCTGTAGGTTCTACTCCGTCAACTCCGGTGTCATCCGTTTCGTCATCCACTGTAGGCTCTACTCCGTCAACTCCGGTATCATCACTGTCGGTCTCAATCTTCTCCGTCTCGGTATCTCCCTCTCCGCTGTCATCGTCATCGTCGTCTGTTATAGGGTTTGCCGTGTAGAGTACATCAACTTCGACATCTCTTGCCGGCATTCCGCCCTCATCACTGTAGATGGCTCTGAATGCAGGTGTGTATCCTTCAACTTCAGGTGAATCGATAGGTCCGAAGGTCTCACCCTCCACATAGTTTCCTACGTAAGAGTCTGCAAGTTTGTTTCCGCTTGCATCAACATAATTGATTGTAAGTGTGTATACTCCCTTGATTGTGAGTGTTCCGGTTTCGGCATGTACAGTAAACTGGTCCGAAACATCATTTCCCGAAGCATCCGTAACTACTGCTTTTCCGGTGATTGTTGTTGTGTATGTTCCCGCTTCCGTTCCCGAAGCATATGCTTCAAGTCCGCTCACGGTGTATGTGTTGCCTTCAACCGTAAACTCTGTCTCTTCAAATCCCGAAACGGTCTTCTCTGATCCATCGTATACTTCCTCGGCACTGTTAGCTTTTACGGTTATCTCATATGCTGCGTCTCTAGGCGTTACATTGAGGACTCCGTATTCGGTTGTTATTGTATAGTTGTCTGCATTTACTCCGGTTGCAAGTTCATATGTGAAGAAGTTCTCAGAGAATCCTACTAACAACTGGCTTCCGGTGTATGTTATTATTGCCGAATCGCTTCCGACAAATCCGTCGCCCGAGTATTCAACTTCATTTGCAACAAGTGCCGATCCGTTGTACTCCTGCTCAGCATCGACCGACCTGATCTTTACTGTTCTTGGATTTATCTTAAGTGTTCCTGTATTGCTGTTAACAACAAACTGTGCTGTGACATCTTTTCCGTTTGCGTCTGTTACGACTGCCGTTCCGTCTATTGTAACTGTTGCGGTTCCTGCATCTGTGAGCGTTGCACCTGCTGTCAGTCCGCTTACGGTGTATGTGGCTCCGTTAGAAGCCCTGTACGTATCAGCCTTAAATCCGCTAACCGTCTTCGCCTCACCGTCGTATGTGTACTCGCCGCTGTTTGCCTCAACATAGATTATATACTTGGCGTCATCCGAATCCGGATCGTCAGATCTGTTTGTTACGGTCAGCTGTCCATAATTTGTCGTTATGTTGTAGTTGTTTGCATCTGTGTTCTCCTTCAATGTGTAGGTGAACGCATTTGTCTTGTTCTCTCCGGCATATGTTACCTTAACATCATCTTCGAATGTGTAAGTTGCATCCTCTTCATCGACGAATCCGTCTCCGGTTACTGTCACATCGTGGCTGTAATGATCGTCTCCATCATATGGCCAGCTCTGTGTCTGGGATGTGAGTATTACGCTTCTCTTTGTTACAGTTACGTTTGCAGGATTTGCATGAACTATGAACTGTGATGTCACATCATTTCCGTTCTCGTCCTTGACTAACGCTGTTCCGGCTATGCTTGTAACAGTGCTGTCTGCAACATCCTTAACAGTAGCTGTCGAGGTAAGTCCGGTTACTGTGTAGTTTACTCCGCCAACGGTTACAGGGATACCGTCCTCAGTCTCGTTTACGAAACCGTCTACAGTATGTGTAGTTCCGTCGTACTTGAATTCTCCGCCGTTTGCCATTACGGTAACCTCAAACTTGACATCTCTGTCATATACTTTGAGTTTTCCGTATTTCTTGGTTATCGAGTAATTGTTTTCATTGCTTCCTGTAAAGGTGTAATCGAATGTGTTGTCCACACCGCTCTCACCGGTCACTGTGGTCTGACTTGCGAAATTGCTGTACGTTACGGTATCTTCTCCCACAAATCCTTCGTTAGTTCCGGTTGATGCGTTAACTACCTCTTTTACGAGTGCAGTTCCGTCATACATCTTTGCGCTTCCCTCTGATGTGAGGGTCACAGGTCTTGCGGTTATCTTAAGTGTTCCAGTATTGCTCTCTGTAAAGGTATAGAATGCTGTGACATCCTTGTTGTCGGATGCTCGTGTAACTTTGTAACTTGCTATCCTTGATGTTCCGGTAGAAACATTAGCTCCTGCAGTTCCTGTTACCTCTGCTGTGAGAACCTCTCCGCTTGCAAGAACTCCTTCTGTGAAGTCGAAGCCTTCTGCCTTAAGCTCTGTTCCGTCATATACCTTTTCTGCATCTTTGGCACTGATTGTTATCGGTGTCGTATTCTTTGTGACATAGAGTTTTCCGTATACCGGTGTCACTACATAGTTGCCTGCGATCTCCTCGCTTGCAAACTCGTATGTGAACGTATTGTCCGCTCCGCCTTCAATAACATCGGTAATGCTTCCTGTGATATTGTACTCTGGAGCCTCTCCGTCAACGAATCCCAACTCACTTGTAACACTTACGTTTGAGGCCTCATTTGCTGTGAGAGCCGTTCCGTCGTATTCCTTGGTTGCACCGTCGGAGGTGACTGTTACAGGTCTCTTTGCTATTACAAGGGTTCCGTCTATCACGTTGAATGTTACATTTGAATAATTGTTATTAGTATTTTTAAACTTACTCTTATCAAGTGCTAATGTGTATGTTCCCGCATTCTTTTCAGAGATGCTGTCTGTTCCGCTGTATGTGAAATCAGCCTCGGTGTATGCCGGATTTGTACTGCTTATTGTATATCCTTTAAGCTCGTGCAGGCTTCCGTCATATGCCTCATCTATATCACTGTTTGCGGTTACCGTTACGATAATCTCATCATCGCTTGCCGCTACTGTGAGTATTCCGTATACAGTGCTTACATTATAGTTTGCTGCCTTTGTTCCCTCGTTGAATACATATGTGAACAGGTTGTCACTGTATCCTGCTACAGTCTGGCTTCCTGTGACATCACATCTCACGCCCTCACCGTCTACGAATCCGTCGCCACTTACCGTCACTTCTGTATTTACAAGCGGATCGCCTGTGTAAGTTGCACTGTCTGTTGCGGATGTAAGCGTTACGCTTCTCTCAGTAACTTTCAGTTTTCCGTAATTTGCACTTATCGTGTAGTTGTTTAGGTTGGTTCCATCATTTGCTGCATATGCAAATGTGTTGTCAATCTCACCCTTGTCAATTATGGATGCGCTGCTTGTGATTGTGATTCCCTCACCCTCAACAAATGCGGTTCCGTCTTCAAAGGTGTAATTTGCATTTGTAAGTGCGGTTCCGTCATACTTCTTCTCGTCTGTTGCCGAGAGGAGTACAACATTCTTCTTACTTACGTTCAGAGAACCGTTTCTCTTCTCTACATTTGTGTAGTAGCCAGTGATATCTTTGCCTCCAAGAGTGATCTTGTAAGAGCTTAAGATATTGTCACTTGCTCCTGCATTTGTCTGAGATCCTGTGTTCTCAGCTGTTATTACAGCACCTTCAGGAAGTGTTCCCTCTGTGAGTGAAGCTGTCGATACCGTGAGTGCGGTTCCGTCATATTCCTTCTCACCGTTGTCGGCTGTTATGACAAGCTTTGATGTGTTTGCTGTTATCTCAAGCGTTCCAGGTGTCTCTGTGATATTGTAATTCTCAAGGTTTGTCGTCCCTGCTGCAGTGATATCAAATGTATTTGCGGCTGTTCCGACATTTGTTATTGTTCCTGTAACATTCACTGCTACGGAATCTGTTCCTACGAATCCTACCTTAGCCTCGTCGTTGGTCTCTGTTATCTCATAGCCATCAGCCGTCAGTGCGGTTCCGTCATACTGCTTTGTAGCATCGGAAGTTGCTATAGTTACCGGTCTCTTTGCTATTTTCAAAGTTCCGTCTACCGAAGCCAGGAAGTTGTAGTTTGCAGTGACATCTTTTCCATCGCCGTCTTTTACAACATAGGATGCGATTTTGTTCACTGCTCCGTTCTCAGCGTAATCTGTGATTTCTCCCTCTGTTGTTGCCTCGAGTTCATGTCCTTCTACAAGAGTTCCGGTATATGTGTATCCTGCTGTGAGAGCAGTTCCGTCATAAACCTTGCTTGCTGAGTTTGCAACTACTGTTATGTCTCCGGCCTTCTCGATCTCAAGAGTTCCGTCAGTAATGTTGAATGTTACATTTTCAAAGTTGTTACTGTTATTTACGAAATCGGACGCTTTAAGATTCATACTGTAAGTTCCGGCGTCGGTTCCCTCTGCCTTTGCTTCACCGTTGTATGTGAAATCGTCCTCAGTATACAGATCCGAACTTATTGTAACCGTATATCCGGTCACGTTCTGAGCTGCGCCGTTGTAAGTCTTTGATGCATTGTTTCCTACAATGTTTACTATTACTTCATCGGCCTCAGCTATCACAAGTTTGCCGTAGGCTACTGTAATATTGTAGTTCGATTCTTTTGTGTTGTCTTTGAGAGTGTAGGTAAATGTATTGTCCGTCTCTCCTGCGTCTGTCAAAGTACCTGTTATCTCAAATTCTGCTCCCTCTTCTCCGACAAATTTGTCTCCACCTATGACAACATCATTTTCACCGTTTGCGGTGAGTGCTGTTCCGTCATAAGTCTTTGTTGCGCCTTCCGAAGTTAAGGTTACATCTCTCTTTGTCACTGTGAGTGTTCCAGCATTTGTTGTTATATTGCTGTAGCAATCTGTAACATCAATAGTCTCGCCGCCAACTTCTCTTGTGATCGTATATCCTGTGATTGTACTTGGTACTGACTGAACATTTCCGCCTTCGTCAACAAGTACATCTGTTATCGTTCCGCTCACCGTAGCATCTATAGTATCGTTGTCGATGAGTTCTCCGCTTGTGGTATAACCGGCTGTCAAAGCGTCTCCGTCATACTTCTTGGAAAGCGTGTCCGCTGTTATCACAATCGGTGTATTGTTCTTTTCTATATAAAGCTTTCCGGTATTAGCGGTAACTTCATAATTCTCTGCGCCAACTATCTCATATGTGTATGTATTGTCTATCTGACCTTCGCTTACATATGTAACCGACGCGTTTGTTGTAGCTGTTAATGTATCTTCCCCATAGAGCTGTCCGCTTACTATCTCTACCGTATTCTCGGTGAGTGGTGTGCCGTCATATACCTTATGTGCATCCTTCGACTTGATGGTTATCGGGGCTTTCTCTACGGAAAGTGTTCCGTTATTTGCCTCAATGCCGCTGAAGAATCCGGTAATGTCTTCCTCACCAAACATAACCTTGACATCAGATATAACATTTTCAGAAGATCCGTATGTTGTCTGGCTTCCGCTTACCGTTGCGCTTACTGTTGCTCCTGCCGGAAGATTTGTCTCTCCGGAAACTATGCTGTATCCGTCTTCTGTGAGCGCTGTGCCATCGTACTTCTTTGTTGCATCATCAGCTTTTACAACTATCTTCTTGGTATTTGTGGTTACTTCGAGAGTTCCCTCAACCTTTTCAATATCATAGTTTGCAAGATCTGCTGTGCCTGCCTCTACATCAAAAGTATTCTTTGAAGTTCCGACATCTGTCTGACTTCCGTTTGTTGTAACAGTGATTGTCTCACCGCTTACAAGTCCACGTCCCTCGGAGGTTGACTCAATGCTGTATCCGGATTCGGTCAAAGCCGTTCCGTCATACTCTTTTGTCTTTCCTTCCGATGTTACCTTTACAGGTCTTACAGTAACAGTGAGCGTTCCGTCTTCCTTGCCTACAGTGTAGCAGTTTGTGACATCTACATCACCGCGTTTGATTGTATATCCTGTAACTTTCGAAGTTGCCTCTCCGACATTTGTTATCTCTCCGCTTACTGTCGCGGTTAGAGCATCGCCGTCTAAGAGCACTCCGTCAGTGTATGAGTAATCTGCAGAAAGTGCATTTCCGTCATAAACCTTTGTGCCGGTACCTGCTTTTATTGTTATCTTTGCTTCTATAGGATTTATCACAAGACTTCCGTCTACTATAACAAACTGAACATCCTTGAAGTTCGCATTTGTATTTTCAAAATCCGAAGCTACCAGCTGCATCTCGTAAGTTCCTGCTACGGTTCCTTCGACTACATCATTTCCGTTAAATGTGAAATCTGAAGTGCTGTAGCTGTCATCGCTAGTGGATACTGTGTATCCGCTTACGCTCTGTGCTTCTCCGTTATAGGTAAAAGTACCGCTGTTCTCTGTGATTGTGACAACCACTCCATCCTTCTCGGATACTGTGAGTGTTCCCTCAATCTTGGTTACACTGTAGTCAGCTAAATCTGTGTCGGCTCCTGCAGTGTAGGTGAATGTATTGGCGCTGTTTCCGACCTCTGTCTGAGATCCGGTAACATCATATACAAAACTCTCTCCATCAGCGAAAGAGCCTGAAGTAACTGTGACTTCATCATTTGTGAGCGCCGTTTTATCATATGCTTTACTGTCTGTAGCTGATGTGACGGTTATAGGTCGCTCTGTTATCTCTGCATATCCGTCGGTAACTACAAAGCTTACATTTTTGAAGTTTGCATTTGTATTTTCAAATGAATCTGCGGCAAGACCCATGCCGTATGTTCCGACATGTGTTCCGGATGCGCTGTCTGTCACATCTTCTTTAAGTGCAAAATCATCTTCGGTATAAATGCTGTTGCTTATACTTTTTACGGTATATCCGCTGACTGTAATAGCAGTCTTGTCATATACCTTGCTGTCGTGATTTCCTTCTATTTCAACTACAATTGCATCAGCCTGCTCTATTGTAAGTGCTCCGTCAGTTACGCTGAAGGTTACATTGTAGTTTACGTTTGTGTTAACAAAGCTTTCTGCTGTAAGGCCCATATTGTATGTGCCTGCGTCAGTACCACTTGCAACAGCCTCAACGCCTTCTGCAAGTCCAACATAATTGCTTGTGTATGCGCTATCGCTAGTGCCGGTCACTTCATAGCCCGTTACGGACTGTTCGCTTCCGCTGTATGCCTTTGTATCAGTATTTCCTGTTATCTCCACAGTTACGTCAACAGGATTGATTGTGAGAGTTCCGTCTGCAGTTGCAGCTATAATATAATATCCGTTGGAACTTACTGTTCCCACTGTGCCTTCTGCGAACGTACTAGCATATTCACCTGCATCGGTTCCCTTTGCCCCTGCGCTTATTCCTTCGAACTCTGCGCCAGGATAACTCTCAAGGATACCTTCTGTAACGCTGTATCCGGATACACTCTTCTCTGTTCCGTCATAGTTCTTTGTATCGCTGTTTGCTGTCACGGTAACATTCTTGTAATAGTAGAGATTTATCACGTTCTTTGTCTCATCTTTTACAAGCTTGACACTTCCGGATGCACTTACAGGTGTATATCCGTCGATATCTGTCGCCTCAGCAGTCGCTGTGGTTCTCCAGATTCCTGTACCTGTTGTGCTCTCCGCGAGAGCATCCGTTGTTCCGTTGAGCAGGTAGTTTACCGTATAGCTTACTTCTTTTTCTTTGTTCCACTTTGCGTAAAGTGTAACATCACCTGTAACTGCCGTATCAAAGAATGATGAGGTTACAAGTTTTGTGCAAGCACTGTCTGTATACCATCCTTCGAATGATCCTTCGTTCGGATAGTTCTCTTCCATATAAGTCTGGTTATATGTTGAGGTCATATCCTTTGGATAATATGTATATCCACCGTTTTTCCACAGGGTGGTATCTATCTGTGTGAGAGTTGTGCTGTCGTTTACAACATAGTTTGTGTTCGGTGTATCTGCAGTAATCTTATAGAAAACAAGTCTCAAGGTTCCGGTAGGATTGTAAGCATAATATCCTGTACTGTCAGGGTATGCGCTGAAATCCGAACCGCTTCCGTATGTTGTCGTAAATCCTATATAGCTGTCATAATGAGTTCCGGATCCCACTTTTCCGAAGTTCTTGAAGCTAAGTACAGGTGCAAAGCTGTTTTCGTCAGTGACGCTTGATCCATACCATGGGAAGTATGCATAAGCCTTTGCAAACGAGTACCCCTCGATATCTATAGATGCAAATGTGGAAGCATTTATAGAAACCGTACTTGAATTTATTACCAAATCGGCTACCGAACCGTCATAATATGTCTGATTTCCGTTCTCATCTACGAGAAGTACACAGAACTTTATCGAACTGTAATCGCCAATCTTGGCGCTGTCATTCGGGCTTCCCGGATAATACTTAAATGTAATGGTACGTGCTGGGTTTACGGTTATACCATACGTAGAGGAAAATTCTTTCCCATTTACGTCCACCGTATACTTTATGGTTGCCGATCCTTCTTTAAGTCCTGTTACAAGTCCTGATTCATCATCTACAGACGCATAGCTGCTTCCGGATAATACAGACCATGTTCCGCCCTTAACGTCAGCGGTCAGCTGTATGGTATTTCCAACATCTACGGATGTATCGCCGGAAATATTTATCTCAAAATTCTTGACTGTAACTGTGTGAGATACAGTCTTGGTACGGCTTCCCCATCCGTTTCCCGTTTTGTAGGAATAGGTTACTGTTGCCGTTCCTGCTCTTTTTCCTGTTACAACGCCTTCGTTGTCAACCGATGCATAACTGCTTCCTCTTGATATGCTCCAGCTTCCACCGGTTGCCCCGGTTACGGTAAGTGTGATGGTACTTCCCACATATACTTCCGTATCACCGGAAATGGCAACAGTCGACGAATCGTTAGGCGATGCGCCGACAGCGTTTATGAATACTGAAAAATGATCTGCTGAAATTGTTGCTTCTGAACCGGTAACCTCGTTTGTCTTATCGACGTTTCCGGAATCGTCAACATGATATACTGCCTGATAGTCACCCTCTGCTGCAGGGCTTCCGATTGTAACGCTTACAGATCCGTCAGGCTGTATCTCTTTTCCTTTTTTGTCATATATTGTCACATCATATGCAACATAGCTCACAAGCTCAACTCCGGCTGCCTCAAGCTGCTCTGCAACCAAAGCGTCAAGATCTGAACCTGAAACTACTTTTGCCTTTACTTTGAAGCCTTTAGGAAGAACTCCCTTCGGTGCAGAAACGGTTATTACTGTTCCGTCATCCGCTGTAACCTTTACGGTTGCTGCAGGTTTCTTCACATCATCTTCCGTATCTTCTTCAGTCTCTTCTTCGGTATCTTCTTCAGTCTCTTCTTCGGTATCTTCCTCTGTTTCGGTCTCCGCCTCAGTTTCGACTTCGGTTTCTGCCTCGGTTTCAACCTCTTCGGTTTCTGCTTCAACGGTCTCAGTTGATGCTGTCGAGTCATCGGAAGCTGCCATATCCGAGCTTTCATCCGCAGGTGTTACAGCCGGTGTTTCCTCAGCAGGTGCCTCTGCCGGTGCTTCCTCTACAGGTGCCTCTGCCGGTACTTCCTCTACAGGTGCCTCTGTCGGTGCTTCCTCTGCAACTTCTTCTACCGTTGCTGTTTCTTCTCCGCCCTCTGCGCTCTCTGCCAGAGCCAGTTCCGCAGCTGCATTTGCGTTTTCTTCAACCACGTCTTCTTCTGTACCTTGAACCTCTTCCGCGACTTCCTTCTCGCCATCAGTGGCCTTCAAATATCTGTCTGAAGAAAAAACTCCACTTGATATTACTAAGGCAATCGCCAGAATGAAGGCCAAATACTTTTTCCATTTAACTTTCATACGCGTCTCCTCTACTCTCTAAAAAAAACAGTTTTTTACCCCTTATATAAATAAAGACTCAACATTTGGTACTAATGGCTCATTTTTCTTGAAATTTTTTTTTAAATAATTTTACTCTTGTCTCGAAATCCTTACTACAAGTGTGTTTTCCAGATAATCGAAGATATAAATCGCATCTCCCGCTTCCATATCATTGAATAAAACATATCCGTCTTTTTCATTTATCTCATCCGGATATATTTTTTCATCATTGCGATATGCATATATGTTGTCGTAATCGACTCCTATCCCCTTGTCATTCAGATACAATGTAACATCATTTCCGGCGATCAAGCTGCTTGTTATCTCCGGTGCGAGATTGTCGACTGAATTGACAGATACTTTCTCGCTCGCTCTCTGCCCGTTGAAAAGCTCGACAGTAACTGTCATAGTTCCGTTTTGAATCGGTTCAACCGTGTATGTGTGCCCATCCACCTCATAGACAGGCAAGGTCTCATTTCCTATAACCGCAGTAACTTTTTTTACATTAAAAAATGTCGTGACCTTTATCTCGTATTCCGGAAGCCCTCTCACCGACTCCGTCTTAGGAGACACGGAAAAATTCGGCAAAACAAACATGAGTGGCAAAGCTATGAAAATAGCCATTGCCAGTATGAGCACGGCCCGCTGAAGCGTGTATCTCTCCATCCTGTAATTGCTGTAGGATTCAAGCTCGCTCATAGGGACAGTATTTGGCTCGACTTTTGCCTCCTCAAATATGTATCCCAGCATCTTATCCGCATTCTTTAGGTCAAGCTTCGGTACATCTTTTTCATTTTCAAATAACAATGCCATATCTCACCACCTCCTACTGCATGTCTTGCAACAGCTTGTTCAAATGCATTCTGCCGCTCTTCAAGTGCCGTTTTACAGTGCTGAGACTGATATCCAGGTTCTTCCCTATCTCTTCCAGCGTCAGTCTCTGATAGTATCTCATTAGAATAACCTGAGACTCAGTGAGCGGAAGCGTCATCACCTGCTTGAGAATAAAATTCTTCGAATCGACCTTTATAACTTCATCCTCAGGTTTTTCATGGCTTGCAAGCTCCCCGTAATAGTAATTCGAAGTGTCCTCGTCCATGACCTCATGTCTCTGTTTTCTTTGCATGTCATAACAGATTCTGAAGTTTATCTGGTTCAGCCAAGCAATAAACAGGTCCGGATTCTTCAATGTTCTTATGTTTTTCAATGCCGTTACATAAGTCTCCTGCAAAGCATCCTGTGCCAAATATTCATCCTGCATATATTTGTAGGAGTATCTGTACTGCTTTTGATATGTCGCCGCATACAACTCAGCAAAGGCATTACTGTCTCCCTGCTGTGCCTTTCTCACAAGACCCGCAAGGTATTCATAATCTAAATTTGCCAAATTTTACGCCTCCGTGGATCTCTTGTTTGAAAGTGCTATGAGTTCTATAATGTCCCTTACTTTCTCGCCCTCATCAAAAGCCTTTCCATATTTATATGTTATATTTCCGGTCTCACTGCTCTCGTTTCTTTTTTCTATCTCCTGCGCAAACTCCTTTAAAAAACGTTCCATCTTCTCGTCTGTGCATTCCTCAAATATCGCGAGGAACTTACTTCCTCCGTTTCTTCCGATAAAACAGATACCTAAAGACACTTTCTTAAGGATATTTGAAAAGTCTTTTATCGCTTCATTTCCCGCTGTATGCGAGTATTTCTCGTTTATCTCTGCGATATTTGTCATGTCGAGAGTTATACAGCCAACGTCCCTTGGGAGCGGCTTGTCTGTATATTGCTCTATAAACGCATCGCAGCTGTATCTGTTTGCAAGTCCCGTCATGGGGTCGGAAAAAACAGCAAGATCAAGCTCGCTGTACTCTCTTTTTAAATTTGTGTAAGAACTGAAATCAAAGAACATGAAAGCGAACGATATACCGAGTATCGCCCACAAAAGGAAACACAAAAATCTCATGGAATCATTCTCCGCGATTGCGCGGTACAGATCCATATCCGTAAAGATCTTAAACAGCATGTATGCTGTGATAGCCACGTAGATCAAAAGTTGAACAGTCTTGACCTTATCAAACTTTTTCATATACCTATGTCCCCCTTTATACACTTTTTATATACTTCTTATATACCACTTACCAATAACAAGAATTATCTTTCCACGAATCTGAACATTGTTTATCTCCCCGAAAGTTCTGGAATCCATTGATACTTCCCGATTATCACCCAGTGCAAAAATGTTTCCTTCTCTCACCGTATACGGATAGATCACCGCTTTCAACTGTTTGTTCGTCTCTCCGTATCCGTAATCATTCTCCACCGGTTCATCATTCACATAGAGGACACCGTCCTTAATATCCACAATGTCTCCTCCGACGGCAACAACTCTCTTAACATAATAATCCCCGGACGGAACCCACACAGATACAATGTCCCCGGATTTATACTCACTTCCAATCCTTAGATATACCACACACTCCCCATCGTGCAATGACGGCTCCATGGAATCACCGCTGACAAACGATACTCCTATGACAAATCTAAAGATTATGAAAAGTACAATAAAAATAAATATAAATATAAGCGAGTCGTGAAGCCAATCCCTCTTTCTTCCGTTATACTTCTCAAAAATCCCCATCTCCAACATATTATCACCCTTTAGTCCTATATTTCTCTCATTATAACATTAGAAACCTCATCGTGTCGTTATAAAAATATTACTTTTTTACTATATGTTTTTTAGGGAATATGCACATTTTCTTTATCCTCAGTGTTATTTGATCCTAATCAAAAAAACCGCATTTATACAGAGCTTTGGCATTTCATCCCCAACCTGTACAAACACGGTTTTGTTTTAACGCTATTATTTTTTCTATTCTTCCAGCAGATTTGTCGTGCTCTTCAATCCTATCGCAACTGTCGATGCGTTATGAAGAAGCGCGGTCGTAGCCGGCTGCATGACACCTGTCACGCCAAATCCTATAAGCGCTAAGTTTATTCCGACTACCGCTCTGTAGTTTGTCTTTATTCTCCTCATAAGACGCATACTTATGTCTCTCAAGACAACGAGCTCGTTCAGGTTGTCAGCACCTATTGTTATATCGGCAATCTCTCTTGCTATCTCAGCGCCGTCGCCTATGGCAATTCCTGCACTTGAAGCCGACAATGCCGGGGAATCGTTTATTCCGTCTCCGACCATTATAACCTTGTGCCCACTCTCCTTGAGTTTCTCGACATATCCCGCCTTGTCATCCGGGAGAACCTCAGAGTAATACTCGTCGACTCCGATTTTTTCCGCAACTGCCCTGGCGGTTCTATCGCTGTCACCGGTCATCATGACAACTTTTTTGATTCCAAGTTTTCTCAAAGCATCGATTGTATCTACCGCTTCCTCCCTTACAGGATCGTCTATGCACAAAACAGCCTTTAACTCGCCGTCTATAGCGAGATTCAAGTGCGAATATTCCTTCGGTGTATGTTTGTATACAGACTCTTTTCCCTCAGGTATCTTGCATTTCTCATCGTCAAATATAAAATGGTGACTTCCTATAACGACTCTCTTTCCGTTGATTGTCGTTGCAATTCCGTGAGCTACAATATACTCAACCTTACTGTGCATCTCCTCGTGCTCTATGCCTCTCTCTTTGGCTCCCTCAACTACCGCAGTCGCCATGGAATGAGGGAAATGCTCCTCAAGGCATGCAGCTATTCTAAGAAGTTCGTCATCGCTTCTCTCATCATCAAACGAGATAAGTTTTACGTATGAAGGTGTTGCCTTAGTCAGTGTTCCCGTCTTGTCAAATACAATTGTATCCGCATCCGCTACCGACTCGAGGAACTTTCCTCCCTTGACGGTTATGTTGTGTATGCTCGCCTCTCTTATCGCGGAGAGCACTGAAAGTGGCATTGCAAGCTTCAATGCACATGAGAAATCCACCATGAGAACAGACATTGCCTTTGTGACATTTCTCGTTATGAGATAAGTGAGAAGTGTTCCTCCCAACGTCCACGGAACAAGTCCGTCCGCTATATGCTCAGCTCGGCTCTCAAGTGTCGATTTGAGTTTTTCCGACTCCTCTATGGTCTTTACTATCTGATCATATTTTCCGGCACCTTTTACGGCTGTTACCTTTATTACAAGTTCGCCTTCTTCAACAACAGTTCCGCCAAATACGGCCACGCCCTCCATCTTCTCAACCGGAACGGGTTCCCCTGTGAGCGAGGACTGGTTTACCATAGCTTCTCCCTCGGCTACTATTCCGTCAAATGGGATGACATTTCCAACATGGACAACTACCTTGTCGCCTTCTTTTACCTCTGTATATTTTACAAGTATCTGATCTCCGCCCTCTGTCCTGATCCAAACCTTATCAAGATTCAAGGACAGGTTTCTGGCGAGATCTCCGACAGATCTCTTGTGAGTCCACTCCTCGAGGGTATCCCCTATTCCAAGTAAGAACATTACACTTCCGGCCGTCTTAAAATCTCTCATTAAAAGAGAGCAAAAAATTGCTATGGCGTCCAAAAGCGGAACTTCCATCCTTCCTTGAATCAGACATTTGAGTCCGGCCTTCAGATATTTTATCGACCTTATAACCGTACCGATTCGCATGAGTCTCGCCGGCAGGAAAAGCTTTCTTATGATTCTCCAAAGAATCCTCATAACAATCTTTTCACTGTAATGCGCGTTCATCTCACGGCTTGAGCTCTCAAATGCCACCTCGGGAACTTCGATTCCGTCATACTCAAAGTTCTTCAAGAGGGTTATCATCTCATCCCGGTCGCAGTTGTACTCGACTACTGCATCTGCGGTTCTCTCATAAACCTTTGCATTTGAAACCTGCGGAAGGGTCTGAAAATAATAGGCAAGCGTATCAGCCTGCTCATATGTCATTCTTTTCTGATGACAATGAATTCTGATACGCCCCTTTGATTCATGTTTTATTCTAAACTTCAATTTATCTACCTTCTTTTATAAGTGAACCGTGATTATTCCTCATCATCAACTTCACAAGCAGCTTCAGCTTCAGCTCTCTCTTCATTGATAGCCTTTGCGTCAGCGAAGATATCACCTGCATTCTCCTGAACGTCGGATACAGTTTTCATAACACAATCCTTGGCTCTGAGAGTAGCAGCCGTGCACTCAGCATATACCTTTTTGGCATCCTTGCTTGTAAGAATCTTCAAACCGGCTGTTCCGAATAATACTCCTGCTGCAAATAGTCCTGCTCTCTTCCATCCAAACATGTTTTTTCCTCCTGTTTTTAGTAATTGTTTGTTTTATTAGTACAATTAGAAAAATTGTCTTAAAGTTTTGATATTGAAATTATAACATCTCCCCTGAGAATATCAAGTATTATTTTTCGTACAAACGTTGATTTTACAAGGGTTTGCGAGTTTTATCTAACTTCTTTTAGCACGGTCTAACCACGGTTATTTCGCAAAAACTCATCTTATAATTGTCTAACTATTTGTTTATTTTTGTTTTTTAATCATGTATCTTATGCTCCAAAATGGAATGGAATTTCATATTGTAATATATTAAACTGTAATAAGATTATTTTTGAGAGGGAGCGCGCTATGCCAGTATTTGATTTCAATTCAACACCGGATAACAATGAAAAAAACATATGCACATATACTATTTTCAAATCGGACGAATCGAATCCCGATACAGATCATCCGATCATGGTTTTGGACAATACCACAAAAGAGTGGTCTCACCATTCCTCAGGTATGTTCACCAATCCCGTAAAAAGAACTTCGTTTGAATTCGATGAAAACGACGGAACCTACAGTTCGGATATCAAAAAAATTGATGCGAGATTTATAAGTCTTCTCACCTGGCTCGGGGAGAATCATATAAGAGTCCGCCTTTCCGGTGAGAACACAAAAGACGGTTATGCTGTATATAAGATACGAGAGACTGATATAGCCGCAGGCTCCAAGCTCTCAGCGCAGGACGGTTTCCTTCAGTTTATGATAGAGCGGCTTCTCTCAAGCAGTGCGCCTTCCGGAGAGATTACCGACGAGGATGCCTTAGAGACCGCGGACGACATGAAGCTCACAAGCATACAGAGTATCACGGATTTCATGAACTGTGCCGGCAGTACCCTGCCTGACAATATCCGCCTTTGGGCAAAACGAAATCTCGCTGTGGCAAACTCTCACGAGGTCACACCGGAAGAGAGAAGACACGCTCAGAGAGCGCTCTCCATCATGATGAATATCCAATGGAAAAATAACTATTTTGAATCGATAGATCCCGTGGAGGCAAGAAAGATACTAGATGAGGAACTCTACGGTATGGAACGTGTAAAACAAAGGATAATGGAGACAATCATACAGATAAACCGTACCCATACTCTGCCTGCATACGGCATCCTCTTAATCGGTCCGGCCGGAACCGGAAAATCCCAGATAGCATATGCTGTCGCAAGAATCCTTAAACTTCCATGGACAACTCTCGACATGAGTTCGATAAACGACCCTGAGCAGCTAACCGGAAGTTCAAGAATATATTCAAACGCCAAGCCCGGCATTATCATGGAGGCCTTCTCAATGGCCGGGGAATCGAATCTTGTATTCATTATAAACGAGTTGGACAAAGCCGCATCCGGAAAAGGCAACGGCAATCCTGCCGATGTCCTTTTGACACTCCTCGACAACCTCGGTTTCACCGACAATTACATCGAGTGCATGATCCCGACCGGAGGCGTATATCCGATAGCAACCGCGAACGAGAAAGATGCAATCAGTGCGCCTATACTCTCACGTTTTGCAGTTATCGAGCTTCCTGACTACACTTCCGAGGAAAAAAAGATCATTTTCTCAAAGTTCTCGATGCCAAAAACACTAAAGAGGATGGGGCTTGATGCGAATGAATGCGTTGTGACGGACGACGGACTCGACGCAGTCATAGACCATTTCAAAAACACTTCGGGAATCAGAGACTTGGAGCAGGCCGCAGAACATATTGCAGCGAACGCGCTCTATCAGATAGAAGTGAAAAAAATAAAAAAGGTTGTCTTCGACAGAGAAGCCGTAAACAACCTTTTGGATATGTAAATACAGACTAATTGAAATCCGAATCCTTAAAGTTTTTCTTCTTCGGGGCATTCGGTATTCCGCTTAAGTAAATGCTATATCTGTTTTTTTCACTCTTTAGGTATTCTTTCATCGAAGGCGACTGTCCCATCAGATTTTTCGATGGTCCAACACCGTAATCGAACGGTATCCACATAGTCTTGCCCTTGCTGTTTTTTACCTTGAGGACTGTCCACGCATGTCTCATGACCAGGTTGCTTCTCACATAGCACTCCAGATCAAGTTCTGTAAATATGAGAGCCTCCAAAGCTGCATAATGATTGCACACGCCACTTGCCTCATTCTTATATAAGGCCTTCATTCCGGCAGAACCGCCGATGGCACTTGATTCCATCGTGGAATAGAGCATTCCGTATTTCGGTCTGATAAAATTGCAGCCGAAATAATTGCTCTCTCCTATGACCCATACCTTCATGGCGTCGCTTAACTGATAAAAATCTTTTGCCTTATATAGAATCTCCTGTTTATTGAAAAAAGTGAGTTTGAATGCCTTTTTCGGCTTGTTGAAAGAGTTTTCTGAGGCGCCGTATTTGTTTTCCTCGTTGGAAAAATAATATAGCCACATCGTATTGTTTTCTATCAGTTCTTTTCTTTTTGCCGCCTTCTTAAAGCCCGAGAAGCTGTTCAGTTTCATTTTGACATTACCGTTTTTGTCAACGTCGGCGCTCTTTATTACCGCATCGAGATTTGTATAGATAAAGTTGATCATCATCTTCATATCTTTTATGACTTTTACAATCTCGCAAGTGGTTTTGTCTCCACCGGTCACTGTAATATTTGCGACATCCCACTCATGCCCCGGATATCTTCTGTATGTCACATCCGGATACTGTTTTGCATACTTCACGCAGATATCATAAAATATCCTGTATTTTCTGGTCTTTTCATCGGGGTATTTCTTATAATCTTTTTTGTATGCCTTTAGCACATTTTTCGGTTTCGCTTCGTAGTTTCCTCTGAAATTGTCATAGAGTTTGTCTATGAACTTGACTGCATATTTGTACTTTTTAGCATACTCATTGCTTATCTCATAGTAAGTGTACTTTCCGCTTGTGCCGGATCTCGTACAGCCGAAGATAACACCCTGCTTGTTGACCTTTTTTATTTTGTCACTGAGTTTTATTACAAGTTTGTCGGCCTTTTTACCTTTTGCCTTGACCTTCAAGGTCGCCGCTTTGCCTTTATAAATAATGTTGTGGACTTTTTTGGCCGTGGATTCGTTGGCCTCTTTGACTGTCACGGTTTTTGATCCGGCATAGACATTCATTTCCGTCACCGGCGAAAGCGGTGCGCTTACCAAAACCGCTGCAATAAGAATACAAGCAATAATCTTTTTTAAAAATTTCATAACTCCCCCAATATCAGGTCCGCACATGACCTTACGGATTCTTTACAAGAATCTCGATTATCTTTTCATAATTTTCCGGCTTATGTGGAAAAACACAGTCGGAGCACACCTTTATATCTTTGCCTTCCCTTGACTTTATATAATAGTGAACGCCCGGGCAGTTTTTCAATCTGTAAAGAGGGCAATAACAAAAAAGGCAATTGAACTCGTTCTCATCTATATCTTTATGGCACGGAAAATACTCACATGAATTGTTGCAAAAAAATTTATAAGAATTC
Organism: Lachnospiraceae bacterium; assembly: GCA_024695665.1. Lineage (GTDB taxonomy): Bacteria > Bacillota > Clostridia > Lachnospirales > Lachnospiraceae > JAILHT01. The sequence continues at coordinate 785 of JAILHT010000085.1, read as the reverse complement.
TCCATATCGTTCCCCTCACAGTCAAAGTTCCGTAAAAGCCTTATTTTCAGGTGGCTCATCTACAAAAGTATAAAGAAAAACCGCTCCTCTGTAAATTATATAAGGTAATAATTTTATAATCAAACTATGTATAAAGGTACTATATTATCAAGATATAGTACCTTTTTTGTATACACATATTAAATAGTATATGGTAATATATATAATATAATAATCAATCTATATGGATGGATAAGAGATGAATTATGTAAAGGTATACACAAAGACATACAGAGATAATTCAGCAAGATACATAGAGCTGCCATCTCTTTTGATAGAGCAAGATGGAGAGACGCAGATATTTGAACAGCTCCTGCGCTATCAGATCAAGTATAGCCATAAGAGCAGGACTTGGCATAATAAGCTCATACAGGCTGTTGGATTGCTATTTGATTACATGAATGCCAATCCCAACAATTATGTATCTGCTAAAGACTTCTTTGAGCTGTTTGCAGAAGCAATATATTCAGGCACTATCGATGAAGAAGGGAATGATCCTTCGGGTTTATACTGGCTTCCTAAAAAAGCGCAGACAGCTAATACCCTACTATCATCATTAAGTGACTTTTCGGACTGGCTGTATATCAACTACAAGACGGAGCAGCTTAATCCTTGGAGAGAAGCCACAAGGTATGAGGAACGTCTTAAATATATGGCTCTGATCAACAGAAGTGAGCGCTCATTCTTGGGACACCTTGATGATATCCATGACATTTCTGAAACGGCTAAAACAGTAAGAAATGTTG
>JAILHT010000072.1 GCA_024695665.1 Lachnospiraceae bacterium | reverse complement strand
TTTTCCTGCATCTCTGCATTCCTACTTGTCTTTTCTTCCCTTCCCTCATTCTGTCAAACAACGTCATCCTCTTCAATGATTTTCAACTCATTGCGGGATGTTGGGTACCTCTCAGCGAGGTGAGTATGAATATATACCCTTTCTTCTCTTTTGTCAACACCTCAACTCCGTTTTTTTTACTTTTTTTTCATTTTTTTTGATGACTACTTCTTTTTGCCATCGTCGATACGGAATATAAAGCAAGTATCATAGGGCAAACCTTTGATATAAAGCCAGCCGTCTTTATTCGTTTTTGCACGGATTCTTCCGATTTTATCGCTCGTTTCAAGTTCCTCTTCTGAATAATCTCGCAGTTCTTCTCCTTCTTCTTTGAGCCGCTCCTCAAATAAAACATAAATCGTACAATCGCAGTTTTTGAACGGTTTTTTTTTGCTATCTAAATAGATATCCTTCCAAAAGTTTTCTCCATCGAGCGTAATGTTATCAAGCGAAATAATCCTGCTTTCTTTTATGCTGTTCCATTCCTCATAAGTCATCACAGAATAGTCACGACCTTTTGTTGACACACAGGAAATGAGAGAAAACAACACAAAGATTGAAATCAACGTACTATTAAAAAATTTTTTGTTCATACATTCCTTCTAATACAAAAAATGAGCAACTGTCATTATAAATTGTTTTAAGACACTTGTCATTCCAAGCTTCGATTAAAAAAAAAGAACATACAAATTTTATACTTGGGAACATGCACACGACATTTAAGACAACAGGACTACTGTACTTTATAGGTAAGTCCATTTTCACTTGTAAAGGTACAGCTCCCCACTCTTGTGCTCATAGAACCCGGCACATACGAAACTGCTACTGTTTTTGGCTCATCCAGTATTACAATGGGTAATGGATTTGAACTTGTATCTATATAGTAAAGACACAGGCTCCCACTCCCATTGGTTTCAGATCGATACTGGCGATACACATGTTCCGTAAGATAAATAGTGCCTTCCGTGTCTAAATCACCTTCATATAATCCTTCGGAAACACTCAAACCATAACTATCAGAAGTTTTTATTTGATATTTATTATGAGGAAAAAAAGCTATCCGTTGATTTGGGAAATCGCCCAGAAAGTCATCATAAAAACTTATAGATCCGGTCCGAATAGTATCATCCGAAGCAGTTACCGTTGCTATATCTGTCATCGCAATGGATATGTCGTTTGACCCAGCGACAATCTCAACATTAGATTTATTTCCAGTATACCAATACAAACCATTTGCGGAGTTCTTTTGGCTATATACACCTGCCTGTACAGAAACTATAGCACCGACAGGAATGTCTTCAAACTCCACCTGATAGGTTGCTTGCAAATCTGTTAACGTGATATTTTTACGCGCACTATAATCACCAGAAATTTTTACAGCCAGCCAGATTGTATCAGTCTCGCTAGATTCGGCAGTAACATTTCTTGCAGATGCGCTGGATAATCCACTTCCGTTAAAACGTAATGTAAGCGTGGAATTATCCTCGGGCTCTTTTAACAAGTCAGAACAGGAAACAAGGCATAGCATAGCATAGCATAGCATAGCATAGCATAGCATAGCGCACAGGCCGGTTTTAGAAGATTACACATTTTTTAGTATTCCTCGGATATGAAGGATTTATATTCTGTAATTATTCTAAAATTATAATTTTCATTTGTCAAATAAGAGTATTTTTCCCGGCACAGGTGCTGCTGTCATCTTGGCAAAAATAACTACGATAAAGTTCCTCGTAAAAGCTACCTGCCAAGATCATATTCAACATCGCGTGCATAGTCGCGCAGGCTATTACCTCTTTCATCCTTGTAGTCCATATCCAGACCATAATCCAAAAGCAGGTTCATTGCCTTACGCAAATCCTCACTTTCCATATGACGCTTCAGGTGATCAAGAAGATACATTCCTGCATTCTGATTTACTGTATAGAACTTTATTCCGTCCTCATATACTGAAATCTGGGTTTCATATTTTACGTTTACATCCGCTCCCTTTTCCAGAGTAAGCTTCAGCGTATCGTAATCTTCCAGAACCCAGAAAAGCAGCGGCCATTCATCAGA
>JAILHT010000036.1 GCA_024695665.1 Lachnospiraceae bacterium | reverse complement strand
AAAAAGGAAAGCTTGTAGCAGCAATATGCGCAGCCCCGTCGGTTTTGGGCGAGGCCGGACTCTTGAACGGAAAGAAGGCCACCTGCAATCCGGGGTGGGAGGAGCATCTTAAAGGTGCAGTCTGCGTCACGGACAATGCCGTTACGGACGGAAATATCATAACGAGCCGCGGAATGGGAACAGCTATGGATTTTTCGCTTGCAATCCTTGAATATTTTGATGTGGACACCTCAAAGATCAGAAAGGGCACCGTATGGAAATAGAGAGAAAATATCTGATCGATCTTGAGTCCGTGCCGTTTGATTACAAATCGTATCCGGCCAAGGTCATAGAACAGGGATATCTGTCCACGGATCCCGTTGTCAGAGTTAGAAAGAGCAATGACAAATACATCCTGACATACAAGGGCAAGGGCGAGATTGAGAGGGAGGAGTACAATCTTCCGCTCACTAAAGAGGCATACGAGCACCTTGTCAAAAAATCGGACGGTCGTATAATAAAGAAGATAAGATATAATATTCCTTATAAAGAAAAATATCTTATTGAGCTCGACGTATTTTTGGGAGACCTTGAACCGCTTGTAGTAGCGGAGGTCGAGTTTGAGAGCAGGCAGGAAGCGGACACTTTTGTTCCACCGGACTGGTTTGGTGAGGATGTGTCCACTGACAACAGATACAAGAACAGCTATTTGAGTCAAAAATAGATGGCGGAAGGCTTGTGATCTGAATTGACACAGGGGGATGAGTTTATGGCAGGAGCTATCGTATGGTTTGTTATTATATTGTGGATCATAGTGCGGGTTAAGAAACAATCAGAGCAGGCCGAGGAGCGAAGAAATCCTGAGAAAAGGATGGCAGGCAGGGAGAAAAGAGCCGAGAAAACCGTAAATAAGAGGACAAAAAGACCGGCTCAAAATTATGCCAAAACCAATCAAAGATCAAGAACGAAAACAACCGGAACATATACAAATCAGGGAACTTATACAATCCCAAAAAACAATATGGGCGGTGGAACGAATGTGAACTCCGAGATTGATGTTGCACCGGAGGACCTCATCGCGCAGGGCGATATTTTAAAGGCCGCAAACAACGAGGTCAAGAAACAGCACACCGAAGATCACAACAAGGTTCTTGTAAATCAGATGAAGGATGTCCACGAGGACAGTTTTGCCTTCGACGACTCACCTGAGAGCGCCGAGGAGAGAATGAAAAAAGTGAGGGATCTTATGATAACCGGCTATGGCGGAAACCTCGAGTTCCAGAGGGATTTCATAGCAGAGGGCATGGATCTTTTGAACAAATATACAGCGAATTATTGATGACGTAGAAAGCGTAAAAGAATGGACAACACAGAGCGCAAGGCTCCCGCACCGGGAGAAAAATTTAAGCATTTCAAAAATAAATTGTATCAGATAGTTGCCGTCGCAACCCACAGCGAGACCGGGGAGAAGCTTGTGATATATCAGGCACTCTACGGAGACTTCGAGGTTTATGCGAGACCTTTGGACATGTTCATGAGTGAGGTCGATAAGGCAAAGTATCCTGATGTAAAACAAAAATACAGATTTGAGCGGATTGATTTATCAAAAGATTTGTCAAATGATCTGTCAAATGGTTTGTCAGAAGATTCATCAGAAGATAGCTTTAAGAAAACAAGCGAAGATGCCGGTGAGACAGCAAAAGAGAATCACGCAGACACCGACGCAAACAGTGACGAAAATACCGATGTAAATCCTATCCTTATTCATTTTTTGGAGGCGGATACCTTCAAGGAAAAGTATGAGGTGCTTAAAAATGCCGGTCAGAATATAGACGATCAGCTTGTGGATTCACTTGCGGCATCGATGGACGTTGTCATAGAGGACGGTCCTATCGCAAAGAGGTTTGATGAATTGAAAATGTGTGTCCGAACCAGGGAACGCTTTGAGACGGACAGATTCAGAAATTGACAGAACAAATAAGATAAATGATAAGATAAAGAGGCTCAAAAATAGCCTCTTTATTTTATGCAGTTTTTTTTGTAATATTGTAATACTGCACCTGATGGCGGTGCGAATCGGATAAGCAAAACCAATTACAAAACAGGGGAAAACAATGAACAGATTTAAAGAAAAATACATAGGTAACAGTGATTTTTACCTTGCCGTTTTGACACTTGTCATACCTATGATACTTCAGAATGTAATCACAAATTTCGTAAGCATGCTCGACAATATAATGGTCGGACAGCTCGGAACCGAGCAGATGAACGGAGTGTCGATTGTCAATCAGTTTATATTTATATTCAATATAACTATCTTCGGAGCGATATCGGGACCGGGAATCTTCGGCGCACAGTTTTACGGAAAAGGAGACCATGAAGGACAGCGCGAGACGGTGAGATTCAGGGTGATTCTTGTCTTTATCATAACCGCAATATTTACTGTCGTTTACAAGATTTTTCAAGAGCCGCTTATATCGCTTTATATCGCAAAGGACGATGCGCCGGAACTTATCGCGGCTACAATGGAATATGGTACAAGCTATATGAACGTAATAATCTTCAGTTGTCTTCCGTTTGCGCTTGGACAGGCTTACTCGAGTGTTGTCAGGGAGTGCGGAGAGACGAAGATTCCTATGTACGGGTCGATGGCTGCGGTATTTATAAATCTTATTTTGGATTACGGACTCATATTCGGAAAACTTGGAATGCCAAAGATGGGAGTTGCCGGTGCAGCGCTTGCAACGGTCATAGCAAAATGCATAGAGGCAGGTGTTGTCATAGGATGGGCACACACCCACCACGAGAGAAACAAATATATTGTGGGACTGTACAAGAGTCTTCACATAAAAAAAGACCTTCTCATAAATATGGTAAAAAAAGGAACACCACTTCTCATAAACGAGTTTTTGTGGGTTATAGGAATGTCGATAATTGCGCAGTGTTATTCAATACGAGGTCTTGATGTGGTCGGAGCGAGAAATATCGCAAGCGTAATCACAAATCTGTTCGGTGTTGTCTACATCCAGATAGGTGGAGCTATAGCGATAATTTTGGGAAACAAGCTCGGCGCGGGAAGACTGGACGAAGCGGAGAGAATGTCCTACAAACTAAGAGCTTTCAGTATAGCGATGGGAGTAACTGTCGGCGTGTGTATGCTGCCTTTTGCCTACGCATTTCCACACCTATACAACACGACGGATACCATAAGAGAACTGGCGGCATACATAATAATCATATCAGCTTTCACGATGCCTATGTGGGCATATACGAACGCCTGCTATTTTACACTTCGAAGCGGTGGAAAGACAGGAATAACATTTATATTTGATTTTGTTTTTACCTGGGTTATCATGATACCGACAGCGGTTGTGCTCTGTTATTTCACAGAAATGGATTTTAAACTGTTGTTTGCGATAATAACATTTTCCGAGATTTTGAAATGTATCATAGGATATCTTTTGGTCAGGACGGGAAAGTGGGTCCAAAATATCGTTGAAAAAATGTAAAAGGAAAATAGTACTTTTGTACATGCACCGCATTGACAAGCACTTTAGTGCAAAGGTAAAATAGAGTTAAGAATGGTTGTTTAAAATGCGGATAAAACATGGGAGAGCAATTATTGAAAGGAGAGGTTATATGAGAAAAAAGATTTTTGCATTGTTTACAATGATGCTTTTCCTCGTTGTAGCCGGAGGAGTAAACGCGAAAGCAGCAGGAAACACTCTCACGGTTGTATACAACAGCAACGGTGGATCGGGAACAATGGCAAACAGCACGGTTGATGACAGCGAGACCTTGACGCTCACTGCAAACGCCTTCACAAAATCGGGAGCATATTTTACCGGTTGGAATACGGCGGCAAACGGCAGCGGAACAAGCTACGCAAACAAGGGAACAATAAGTGGATCACTTGCATCCTCCGCTGATAAAACTGTCACCCTTTACGCACAGTGGAAGTATTATAAAGCCACTATCGTTTATTACAAAAACGGTGGAAAAGGCTCAATGTCAAAGCAGAAGGTGAACTCCGGAACGACCTTCAAACTCAAAGCGAACAAGTTCAAAAAGAGCGGATACGTTTTTGGCGGATGGAACACCACAAAGACAGGAAGCGGAAAATCATACGCAAACAAAGCTGACGGAACAGCGCTTGCAGCAGGGCTTACAAAGAACACCACTATAAAGCTATACGCACAGTGGAAACTCAAAGCACCTACCTTGAAAAAGGTTTCGGTAAGCAAGGGAACGAACCTTGTCATCAAGTGGAAAAAGACAAGCAAGGCAGCAGGCTACCAGATTCAGTACTCTACCTCAAAGAAGTTTACAAAGAGTACGACGGAGTCTGTGACAGCAAAGAAGAGCGCTACATCAAAGACTGTAACTGTTTCAAAGACAAACAAGACTTACTATGTAAGAATCAGAAACTACTACAAGAACGGAAGCACAAAGATTTACAGTGACTGGAGCAATGTTATTAAGAAGAAGGTCCCGAAGGTACAGACCATCGAGAACCAGAAGAGCAAGCTCTTTGTTATCTCCGCAAAGATGAAACTTTCCGGCTCCGGTACCGGATACCACGGAAAACTCCTTCTTACAAACGGAACTGCAGCTGTAAGCTTCGGACTTCAGTATGACACAATGTGCGGAAAGTCTGAGTACAGAAGCAAAGCCGCTTACCTCTGTGAGAATATCACAAATGCGGCAGTTGGATCGGGCGGACAGTCTTACACATGGTTTGGCTCAGGAAAAGTCAAAGAATGGTACACCGTTATGATGACTTTGGATAAGAGTACAGGAAAAGTAAAATGCTACATAGACGGAACTTTGGTTGGCTCAGTTACAAACTCGGGACTTAAGAGTGGAGGAACAATCTATGCCGGACTTGAGGGCTCGGCAAGAGTAAATGGAGACAAGGTCAACGTACAGTTCAAAGAGATAAAGATGAAAACTAAGGGAAGCTCTTATGACTCATCATCTGCACCTGGCTGCAACATGGTTACAAACCAGAGCGGTGGAATAAAGGCTTACTACAAGGCAAAATCAAGCTCAAAGACAAAGGCTATGGGAGCATGGACACCGACATCCGTTAAGACCATTGTAATCATAAAAGGAACACTTAGCGGTGTGCCTGGAGACTGGGACAGCGATTACGACAAGTGTTCATCAGTAGTACATTATCCTTTGGGATAGATTTTGCAGAATACAAAGTCCTGAGGAAGAAAATACAGGACATCAAAAGATAGTAGTAAAATAACAAAAAACTCCTTACCACGATTTAACGTGGTAAGGAGTCTTTTTCGTTTTATTGTGGAGGATTCTTGTTGTTTGATGGGATTTGGCTGGAGAGAAGTTGGGATGAAGGATATTGGGACGAAGGGTACTTTTCAATTTAATATGATTAATATGATAGAGGGCACCCGCCGGGCAGGCGTCGATTGCCTGATTCATGCCAGGCTTATTGACCTAAAAACGCCAGACGGTCAGGAATACCGCTCAGCTATTTAAATAACAAGAAGTGAGCCTGAAAAATCACTGTTTTTGGTTGATTTTGCTTAATCTGAGAAAGGCCATTCAGGCTCACAAGTCTTGAATTCAGGATGGTGAGCGGTAAAAACAAATGATTTCTTCGCGGCAGTACCGCTCAGAAAAGGAATAGACATAAGTGGAGCGGTAAAACTGTTAAAAAACGATCATATAACACAAAAAAGTGCCTGATTTTACAGTTCAGAATAGGGAAATAACGATTGTGAGCGGTATTGGTGTACAATGACGTTTTTGTATCAAGATTGATGCCCGGCGAAGAGCCAAATTGCCCAACCGCCGGTGCGAAGAGCCCGGCCATCAAAACAAGCCCTCGCCCGCCCACTGCTTTTGAATACACTGGACGAATAAGTAGAATTCTCCTGTGTTTTTTTGTGAAATTCAACGGATAGTTGAATAGTTGACGAACTTGGCTTTGCTATGCTATAATTTCTAATTGACTGCGGGGCTTTATATGCTTTTATAAGCTTGGTAATAGATTTCTAAGGAGGAATATTTCATTAATGAAGGTATCAGTTGAAAATTTAGAAAAAAATATGGCAAAGCTTACCATAGAGATTTCTGAAGATAAGGTTGAGGCAGCAATACAGGAAGCTTACCTTAAAGAGAGAGGAAAGATCTCAGTTCCGGGATTCCGTAAAGGAAAAGTTCCGAGAGCAATGATCGAGAAAATGTATGGAACAGGAGTTTTCTATGAGGAGGCTGTAAATACCCTCATTTCTGAAAACTACGGAGAAGCTTTGGATGAGAGCGGACTTGATGTTGTTTCAAGACCGGGAATCGATGTTGTACAGATCGAGGCAGGAAAGCCTTTCATCTTCACAGCAGAAGTTGCTGTAAAGCCTGAGGTTAAGCTTGGAAAATACAACGGAGTAACAGTTACAAAGATCGATACAAGCGTTACTGATGAAGAAGTTGACGCTGAGATAGATAAAGAGAGAGAGCAGAACGCAAGACTTGAGACAGTTGAGGGACGTGCAGCAGAGAAGGGTGACACAGTAGTCATCGATTACGAAGGATCTGTTGACGGAGTACCTTTCGACGGTGGAAAGGCTGACGGATATTCACTTGAGCTTGGATCGGGATCATTCATCGATGGATTTGAAGATCAGCTCATCGGAAAGAATGCAGGAGATGATGTGGATGTAAATGTTACATTCCCAGAACAGTACCATGCACCTGATCTTGCAGGAAAGCCGGCACTCTTCAAAGTTAAGATTCATGAGATCAAGGCAAAAGAGCTCCCTGAGCTTGATGATGAGTTCGCATCAGAGGTATCTGAGTTCGATACACTTGCTGAGTACAAGGAAGATGTAAAGAAAAAACTCGTAGAGAGAAAAGAGAACGAAGCAAAGGCTACAAAGGAAGACGAAGCTATTCAGAAGATTATAGACAAGTCTGATATGGATATACCTGAGGTTATGATCGATACACAGTGCGAGTCAATGATAGATGAGTTTGCTCAGAGAATTCAGTCACAGGGTCTTTCATTTGAGCAGTATCTCCAGTTCTCGGGATCAAACCGTGAGAAACTCATGGAGCAGGTAAGACCTGAGGCACTTACAAGAATCAAGTCAAGCCTTGTACTTGAGGCAATTGCAAAAGAGGAGAACCTCGTTGCAAGCGACGAAGATGTAGATGCTGAGATTGAGAAGATGGCTTCAATGTACGGAATGGAAGCAGACAAGCTCAAAGAGATGGTTGGCGAGTCTGAGAAGAACAGCATGAAGAGAGACATCGAGATCCAGAAGGCAGTCACATTTATAATGGACAATGTGAAAGAGAGAGCAAAAGCAAAGAGCAAAGCAGCTAAGGAAGCAGAAGCTGCAGAGGCATAATTGTTAAGCGATTGAGATAACGAAGGCAGACTGACCCGTGCAATATACGGGTTGGTCTGTTTAACTTTAAATAAATTTAAAAACAGGAGGTTTTTATTATGAGTTTAGTACCTTATGTCATTGAACAGACCAGTAGAGGCGAGAGAAGTTATGATATTTATTCACGCCTTTTGAAAGATAGAATCATTTTCCTTGGAGAGGAAGTAAATGAGACCACTGCAAGCCTTACAGTTGCACAGCTTCTGTTCCTCGAGTCAGAGGATCCGGGAAAGGATATCCACCTTTACATCAACTCACCTGGTGGAATGGTTACAGCAGGTATGGCAATTTATGATACAATGCAGTATATAAAGTGTGATGTATCTACAATTTGTATTGGTATGGCTGCAAGCATGGGAGCATTCCTCTTGGCCGGAGGAGCAAAAGGAAAGAGATTTGCCCTTCCGAATGCTGAGATCATGATTCACCAGCCGTCAGGCGGAGCAAAGGGTCAGGCTACAGAGATCCAGATTGCAGCTGAGAATATTTTGAAAACAAAGAAGAAATTGAATGAGATTCTTGCAGAAAACACCGGCAAACCTTATGATGTAATTGCAGCCGATACAGAGCGTGATTATTACATGAGCGCCGATGAAGCGCTTGAGTACGGTCTTATCGACAGTATTATAAAGAACAGATAATAATCGAAAGGAACAAAGATGGCGGGAAAACGACAAGATGACGACAACTCGAATGTACGCTGCTCGTTTTGTGGCAGAAAACACAGCCAGGTAAACAAGCTTATCGCCGGACAGAACGGGGCATATATATGCGATGAGTGCATAGATATATGCGCGGATCTTATCGACGATGAGTTTGGATATAAAGATACAAAAGAAGCCGGGACAGACGACATCAACCTGTTGAAACCTGAAGAACTCAAGGCATTTCTCGATGACTATGTAATCGGACAGGAGGAGGCAAAAAAGGTTCTCTCCGTTGCAGTATACAATCATTACAAGAGAATACTTGCCGATACCGACAATGATGTTGAACTTCAGAAGAGCAACATCCTTATGCTCGGTCCTACAGGTTCGGGAAAAACTTTGCTTGCACAGACACTTGCTAGAGTTTTGAATGTGCCGTTTGCAATAGCGGATGCGACAACTCTCACTGAGGCAGGATATGTCGGAGAAGATGTTGAGAATATTCTTCTCAAGATTATCCAGGCTGCAGATTATGATATACAGAGAGCAGAGCACGGAATCATCTATATAGATGAGATTGACAAGATCACAAAGAAGTCCGAGAATGTTTCAATCACCAGGGATGTATCCGGCGAGGGCGTTCAGCAGGCACTTTTGAAAATACTTGAAGGAACCAATGCTTCAGTACCTCCTCAGGGAGGAAGAAAGCATCCTCAGCAGGAGCTTATACAGATAAATACGACAAATATTCTTTTTATCTGCGGAGGAGCTTTTGACGGACTTGAGAAGCTTATCGAGTCACGTCTCGATGAGAAGGGAATCGGTTTCGGCGCGGTAGTAAAGAACAAGAAGGACGAGAACATTGGAGAGGTGTTCAAGCAGGTTATGCCTCAGGATCTTATAAAGTTCGGACTTATACCGGAGTTTATAGGACGTGTTCCTGTGCATGTATCGCTTGATTCGCTCGATGAGGAGACACTTGTGCGCATCCTCACTGAGCCGAAGAACAGCCTTGTAAAACAGTACAAGAAACTCTTCGAACTCGACGGAGTTGAGCTTGACTTCGACGAGAAGGCCGTGTCTGCCATTGCAAAGAGAGCACTTGAGCAGAACACCGGAGCGAGAGGCTTAAGATCCATCATGGAGAAACTTCTCATGGATCTCATGTACAGAATTCCTTCGGATGATTCCATAAAGAGTGTTGTCATAGACGAGAGACTTGCGCTTGCAGAGAAGAAAGCGGACATTGAAGATGCCCAGGACAAACTTCTCACGGATTCAAGAAGCGCGTAAAATTAAGATATTGATTTAATTACAGCCGGATATTTTTATATGTCCGGCTGTTATGTTAGGAGTGTTATATGGACGAAATGATTCTTTCCATGCCGGCAGTGGCGCTCAGGGAAGTGACTGTTTTGCCGGGGATGGTCACTCATTTTGATATAAGCAGAAGCCGTTCTGTCAAGGCCGTTGAAAAAGTAATGAACGGGGACAGACAGCTCTTTTTGGTTACACAGAACGACAGCAATGCCGACAATCCAACGATAACAGATCTTTTTCCGGTAGGAGTGATAGCTGAGGTAAAACAGGTCATAAAACTTCAGAATGATATAGCAAGAGTGCTTGTGGAAGGCAAGAAAAAAGCTGCGCTCACAGGCTTCGGACCGGGGGCAAGCTACCTTAAGGCAGAGATAATGACGATTGAGGATCCTACCCCATTGGATTATGAGATTGAGCAGGGAATGCTTCGTGCTTTAAAAGACACTTATCACAGATATTCGGGAACAGCCGAAAAACCGGGAAAAGATGTCTCACAGCAGATAGAGCAGGGTTATGATCTCAGAAAGACCATGAATTATATGATGAGCTACCTTCCGTTTGGTTTTATGGACAGACAGAAATTCCTCTCTGCAATGAGCGTTGAGGAGGAGTATGAGACGGTGGCATCCCTTCTCGTCCGCGAGATGAATATAAATGAGATCAGAAACGAGTTCAGGGAGAAAGTAAAAGCTGAGGTTGACAAGAACCAGAAAGAATACCTTCTCAGGGAACAGATGAAGGTCATAAAAAATGAGCTTGGAGACAACTCGGAGAGCGAGATAGAGGAGTTTGAAAAGAAGCTCAAGAAACTGAAGGCACCAAAGGAAGTAAAAACAAAGATAAAAAAAGAGACTGACCGCTTAAAGACAATAAGCAACAGTTCTTCCGAGAGTGCAGTTACAAGAGGATATATAGAGACACTTTTGGACATACCTTGGAGCAAGACTTCCGAGGACAATACAGACCTTGAGAGAGCAAGAGAGATTTTGAACAGGGACCACTACGGACTTGAGAAAGTCAAAGACCGCATGCTCGAGTTTCTCGCTGTGAGAAATCTCACGGCAAAGGGACAGAGCCCTATCATCTGTCTCGTTGGGCCTCCGGGAACCGGAAAAACCAGTATAGCCCGCTCGGTTGCAACTGCGCTTGACAAGAAGATGGTGCGCATATCATTGGGTGGTGTCAGAGATGAGGCCGAGATAAGAGGACACAGAAGAACCTATGTGGGAGCGATGCCGGGACGAATTGTCACGGGACTCAGACAGGCAGGGGTAAAAAATCCGCTTATGCTTCTGGACGAGATAGATAAGGTGTCAAGTGACTATAAGGGAGATACAAGTTCAGCACTTCTAGAAGTTCTCGACTCTGAGCAGAATGTGCATTTTGTTGACCACTATGTTGAGGTTCCCGTGGATCTCTCAGAGGTGCTATTTATAGCGACCGCAAATGATATAAATGCCATACCGAGACCACTTCTCGATCGTATGGAAGTCATTGAGGTCACAAGCTACACGGAGAACGAGAAATTTCATATAGCGAAGGAACATCTCCTCTCAAAACAGCTTGAGAAAAACGGAATAAAGAAAAGCCAGTTCAAGATAGATGATGAGGCTATAAGAAATATCATAAGATACTACACCAGGGAAGCCGGAGTCAGAAACCTTGAGAGAAGACTCGGCGAGATAATGAGAAAGGCGGCCCTTGATATCTACGAGGGAAAGACGAAGAAATATACCGTGACACCCGCAAAACTCAAAAAAATACTGGGCAAGGAGAGATATAGCTTCGACAAGGCGAACACCAAGCCTCAGGTCGGAATAGTAAGAGGCCTTGCATGGACCAGTGTCGGCGGTGACACCCTTGAGATAGAAGTGAACGTGATGCCGGGAAAAGGAGACTTAAAACTCACCGGACAGATGGGAGATGTCATGAAAGAATCTGCCCTTGCCGGAGTAAGCTACATCAGATCCGTGGCCGACAAATACAATATAGCAAGCGAGACCTTCAAGGAGAAAGATATACATATCCATATACCTGAGGGAGCGGTTCCAAAAGACGGACCGTCCGCGGGAATAACGATGGCCACAGCCATGCTCTCCGCACTCACGGGAATGAAGGTGAAGGCCGATCTTGCGATGACGGGTGAGATAACCTTGAGAGGAAGGGTTCTCCCGATAGGAGGACTCAAAGAGAAGACACTCGCCGCAAAGAATGCGGGAGTAAAGACTGTTCTCGTTCCAAAAGAGAATGAGAAAGACATCGAAGAAATCTCAAAAGAGATAACCGACGGACTTAAGATAGTATATGTCGAGAGTATGGACGAGGTGCTGAAAAACGCCCTCATCAAATAAAAAGGACGAAAGATATGATAATAAAAAATGTTGAACTGGAAACTGTTTGCGGTATCACAAGCACGCTGCCGGACAACACGATGCCGGAGATTGCTTTTGCCGGAAAATCAAATGTCGGTAAGTCATCGCTTATCAACGGGCTTATGAACAGAAAGAAACTGGCGAGAACATCCTCTGAGCCCGGAAAAACACAGACCATCAATTACTACAGAGTGAACGATGATATGTATCTCGTTGATCTTCCGGGTTACGGATATGCGAAGGCATCCCAGAAGGAGAGGGAAAAATGGGGAGTAATGATAGAAAACTATCTCCACACCTCAAAACAGCTCAAAGCGGTTTTCCTCCTCATAGACATACGCCACGATCCGGGCGCAAACGACAGACAGATGTACGAGTGGATAAGCTACAACGGATATGCTCCGGTCATAATAGCGACAAAGCTCGACAAGATAAAAAGGAGCCAGGTTCAGAAACAGGTGAAAGCCATAAGAACCGGACTCAAGTGCAGACCGGGAACAAAGATTTTCCCGTATTCGGCACTCACAAAACAGGGCAGAGACGAGATATGGGAATACATAGATTCCCTGATCTTTGAACAGCCGGAGGAAAATGATGAAGAATAAATACGGGTTTGTTTTTGGCATGCTCATTGCTATAGCGGTATTATCGTATGCGCTCACGGCAGTGTATGTCGCAAATTCAAAAGGGGATAAGACGGAAGACAACATAAAAGTAGTCACATCCTTCTATCCGGTGTATATTGCTGCGATGAATGTTATGGATGGGGCAGAAAATGTTACACTTGAGAATCTGAGCGAACCGCAGACCGGTTGCCTTCACGATTATCAGCTCACACCGGCAGATATGAAACTTCTTGAGTCGGCGGATGTTTTTCTTGTGAACGGAGGGGGAATCGAGAGCTTCCTCGCCGATGTGGCAGAGGCCTATGAGGACCTTGAGATAAAATATGTGACGGACGGCATAGAGTTTATTGAGGACGAGGAGGAGACGAACGCCCACGCATGGATGGATATCGACAACTACCTCATCGAAGTTGAAAATATATGCGACATGATGAGTGAGATCGACCCTGATAACAAAGAAATCTATGAGAACAACAGAGATGTGTACATGGACAGCTTAAATGAGCTTGTCGAAGAGAAGGAAGAATTAAAACAAGCTGTTGCAGAAAACGGGATGTCTGCTGCATTGCTGCAGGAATCGTTTGTATACCTCTGCGAGACACTTGGAGTGGACGTTGTTTACACCATGGATCTCGACGAGGAGAGACAGGTGAGCGCAGGGGAGGTTGCCGATACGATGGCGGCTGTAAATGACAACGATGGAGCGGTCATTTTTACGGATGAGCTCTACGGGGCAGACCTTGCTGAGACAGTATCCCAAGAGACGGGTGCTACGGTGTGCATCATAGACCCATGTGTTCGCGGGGATTATGAGAAAGACAGCTACATCAATGCCATGACGGCAAACTTTAACGCCGTGAGAGAGGCGCTTTTGAAATAAGCGTTTAATGCGGAGAATGAGAGCAAAACTATGTTGAGAAAGATTATAAAACCCTGTGGTCTTCACTGCATAAAGGTGAAAGACCTCGGCGTAAGCTTTGGGGAGCAGACTGTACTTGAACATATCAATCTGCACATCCACTGCGGAAGCTTAAACGTCATTATAGGAAAAAACGGAGCCGGAAAATCGACATTTATCAGGGCGATGTTAGGCGACGTTAAACATACCGGAACAATAGAGTTCAAGGACAGGGAAAACGGGCATATACAAAAACTAAAGATCGGATACGTACCGCAATCCTTAAATATAGAAAAAAACACGCCGATATCTGTCTACGATCTTATGGCGAGCTACACGAGCAGAGTGCCTGCATTTCTTGTAAAAAGCAAGGCTTTGAAAAAGGAGATGGAGGAGGCCTTGAACGTTTTTGAGGCCGCAGACCTCATAGATAAACAAGTCTGCAATCTCTCGGGAGGACAGCTTCAAAGGGTCATGCTCGCTATGGCTATAATGGATGAGCCAAATCTTCTTCTGCTGGATGAGCCGGTTTCGGGAATAGATATGATAGGAATGGAGCTCTTCTATGACATCATAGAGGAACTCAAAGAGCACTACGACCTTTCTATTATCCTCATATCACACGACCTTGAGATGGTAAAAAAGAGAGCGGACAGAGTCATCCTTATGGACAAGACCGTGCTTAAAGAAGGCACACCAAACGAGGTGTACAAGAGTCCGGAGTTTGAGGAAGTCTTCGGGAAGGCGGTGATGTAGATGCTTAGCGGATTTTTTCAGTATGATTTCATGAAAAATGTTGTGCTTGCAATACTTATAATAACACCGTTGTTTGCACTTTTAGGAACCATGATAGTCACGAGAAAGATGGCATTCTTTTCAGATGCGCTGGGACACTCGGCGCTCACCGGAATAGCTGTGGGAGTTGTGTTTGGAATGCAGGACACAGACATTTCCATGGTGATTTTTGCAGTGGTTTTTGCACTTCTTTTGAACCACATATCTGAGAAGATGAAAGGCTCAACGGATACGATAATATCGGTTTTTGCGTCCTGCAGCACTGCGATAGGACTTGCAATCCTCTCCAAAGGAGGAAACTTCAGCAAATATTCGAGCCTGCTTGTCGGAGACATACTGAGCATAACAGGCAAGGAGATAGTATATCTTGCGGTTATATTTGTAATAACCTTTCTGTTTTGGATA
>JAILHT010000029.1 GCA_024695665.1 Lachnospiraceae bacterium | reverse complement strand
GTATAGCGCAGTTGGTTAGCGCGCCAGATTGTGGCTCTGGAGGCCCAGGGTTCGAATCCCTGTATCCACCCTTGCTTGATGCAGTAAGCAAAGCAATGGGCTATCGCCAAGCGGTAAGGCACAGGACTTTGACTCCTGCATGCACCAGTTCGAATCTGGTTAGCCCAGTTTGAATTGGAACAACAAAAGAATATGGGATACTAGCTCAGTTGGTAGAGCACTTGACTTTTAATCAAGTTGTCGGGGGTTCGATTCCCCCGTGTCTCATTAAAAAGAAAGGAGTATACGAAAGTATGCTCCTTTCTTTTTGTAATACACAAAGCAAAGAACCCATCGACAACTTGATTGAAGTTGTCGGAACTGAGCCGGAGCGGAGATTACCAATACCGCTCACAATCAATAAAACCTTTTTCTGAGCTGTAAAATAAGGCTTATTTTTCGTAAAAACGTCCCTGAACTAAAGCTATTCAGGCTTACATTAGCGTTTTCTTTAATGTGCACTGTAAAAAGTATTGATTTCTTCGCGACAGTACCGCTCAGAAATTGAATAGACATGAGTAGAGCTGTAAAACTCTTAAATAACCATCGAATAGCCGCAAAATCAGCTTGATTTTACGGCTCAAAATATTTTTTTTTTACTTCTGAGCGGTATTGATGAGATTGGCCCTTTCTTATCGCTTGAATTATTGGTTTTAAGTCATATTCGAGGAATCGGAACGGGAAGAATCCACGGGCAATATAAAGCAGCAGCGCAACTGACCATATGACAATCCCCGATGCCGCCCCAAAAACCGCCCCCCAAAAACGCCCCAAAAAAACGTTGACATAAAAAAACAATTGTGCTTTAATAGACTAAACCGTTGAAGAAGAAAGAGTAACACCTGGACTTCTATTACAGAGAGTTGCCGGTTGGTGGAAGGCAATATAGAGACAGTTGTGAATGGGCTTCTGAGGGCGAGCAGAAGAAATAAAAATATTTTGGTATGTGAGCCGGAGTTGGTCCTCCGTTAACAAAGACAGGCGTATGATAGTACGTTAGAGAGGGTGATATATATCACCAAGCCGGGTGGCACCGCAGGAAAGTTTATTATCCTGTCCCAGCAACAGATTATTGTTGGGACAGGTTTTTTTATGTAAAAAAATGTCCCGCTCAAAAAAGAGGAGGAACATATTATGAAGAACAAAATGATGAAAAAGGTTTTAGCAACAGTACTTACAGCGAGCATGACATTCGCTCTTGCAGCTTGTGGATCAAGCACAACTGCTGAAAGTGAGTCATCTGAGGCAGCATCTGAAGTTGAACCTGAAGTGGCAACTGAAGAGGCGGTTGATCCTGAGGCGGTAGATGCTGAAGGAACAGAAACAGAGGCAGCAGATACCGATTCGGAGGCAAAAGATTTAAAGATTGCTGTTGTAAAACAGCTTGATCATGCATCACTTGATGAAATTGCAAATGCAATCACAGCAGAGCTTGATGCGATTGCAGCAGACAATGGAATCACAATTGAGTATGAAGTATATTCAGGACAGAACGATCAGACTACAATCAAACAGATTACCGATCAGGCAGTTGCAGACGGAGTGGACGCTATAGTTCCTATTGCAACACTTGCAGCTCAGGTTGCGACAGTATCTGCAGAGGAGACACAGACACCTGTTGTATATGCGGCTATCTCAGATCCTGTTTCGGCTGAACTTACCGGAATTGATTATGTTACAGGAACATCGGATGCTTTAAATACGGAGTTCATTCTCGACATGATGATTGCACAGAATCCTGACGTAGATAAAGTAGGAATTCTCTATTCACTTTCAGAGACAAACTCACAGACACCTGTAGCTGATGCAAAAGCATATCTCGATGAGAAAGGAATTGCATACTCAGAGCAGACAGCCGCAACAAATGATGAGGTTGTAGCAGCGGCTTCGGCACTTATTGCTGAGGGAGTGGATGCAATCTTCACACCGACAGACAACGTTATCATGGCAGCAGAGCTTGCTATTTATGAAGACCTTGCAAACGCAGGCATTCCACATTACACAGGAGCTGATTCATTCGTAAGAAACGGTGCTTATGCAACATGTGGAGTAAACTACACAGACCTCGGAACAAAGACTGCCGACCTTGCATATGAAGCTTGCACAAGCGGTATGGATTCAATGGACGACTATTACCTTATGGACGGCGGAATAATCACTGTAAACACAGAGACAGCAGCAACGCTCGGACTTGATTACAGCGTATTTGCAGACATGGGAGAACTTGTAGAGGTTGTTACTTCAGAGGAGTAATTATGTTATATATCACACAGACGGCATTGGAGCTTGGATTCTTATATGCGCTCGTGCCAATGGCTTTATTCTTGAGTTATCGTGTACTTGATATAGCGGATTTGACAACAGACGGCTGCTTCGTTTTAGGAGCAGCTGTCTCCGTTGTTTTTACAGCGGCGGGACATCCTTTTTTGGGAGTGATATTCGCTATGATAGCCGGCTCACTTGCGGGTTGTATCACGGCTTTTCTTCAGACGCATCTTGGAATTCCTTCGATACTTGCGGGAATCATCACAAATACGGGATTATATACAATAAATCTCATGGTAATGGGATGGAGTGCAAATGTAAGCCTTTTAAAATCCGAGACCATATTTTCAAAATTCAAGGCAACGGGAATAGGCGGAGGATGGAATGAGACTATCCTGGCAGCAGTCATAACAATTATTGCAGGAATTATTTTACTTTTGTTTTTGAGAACCAGAATAGGACTTTCCGTGAGGGCCACGGGAGACAATATGGATATGGTCAGAGCATCTTCGATAAATCCGGCATTTACCATAACAATCGGTCTCATGATTGCAAATGCGATGACGGGATTGTCGGGCGCCATGGTTGGACAGTATCAGAATACCGTGGACATAAACGGTGGAACCGGAATAGTAGTAATAGGACTTGCATGCCTTATCATAGGAGAGACTGTTTTAGGAAGAAGAACGATAAGAAAAGGCGTCATAGCAGCAATTATCGGGTCAATCATATACAGGATAATCTATGCGATTGTCCTTTATACAAAAATTGTTCCGGTACAAGGACTCAAGCTTATCACCGCGATAGTTGTCGCCCTTGCTATAGCTTCACCTAAGATAAAAGAGTGGATCGCGTTCCAGAGAAAGAAAAATGCACCGAAGATAAAGGAGGAGAAATAATGTTAAATGTAAAAAATATTTCAAAAACCTTCAATCCCGGTACTGTGAACGAAAAGACCGCAATAAAAAATCTTAGTCTAAAGATAGAAGACGGAGATTTTGTCACGATAATAGGTTCCAACGGAGCAGGAAAATCCACGCTTTTCAATGCTGTAGCCGGTAGTTTCTACGTTGATGAGGGAAGCATTGAGCTTGGAGGACAGGATATAACATACCTTGAAGAGTACAAGAGAAGTCGTGTGATCGGAAGAATGTTTCAGGATCCTTTAAAGGGAACAGCCCCATCTATGTCGATAGAGGAAAACCTTGCGCTTGCATATTTAAGAACTGCAGAGGGCATGTCGCCGTTCAGCTATATTTCAAAGAAAGACAAAGAGTTTTTCAGAGAAAAACTTGCGCTTCTTGATATGGGACTTGAAGATCGAATGACTCAGCCGGTGGGCCTTTTGTCAGGCGGTCAGAGACAGGCGTTGACACTACTTATGGCAACACTTATCACGCCGAGGCTTTTGCTTTTGGATGAGCATACAGCTGCACTTGATCCGGGAACAGCGGAAAAAGTATTGGAACTCACGAAGAGAGTCGTGAGTGAAAATCATATTACCTGTATGATGATAACTCACAATATGAAGCAGGCGCTTGAACTAGGAAATAGAACTTTCCTTATGTCTGACGGAAATATTGTCCTCGATGTAAAAGGACAGGAGAGAGACGGACTGACTGTTGACGATCTCCTGGCAAAATTCAAGGCAGGAACGGGAAAAGATCTGGACAACGACAGAATCCTTTTGTCGACTTAAACAGACAAAAACGTAAAAAGACAAAACATAAAAATGAAATACCTCTTTCTCCGACAGTCCGGAAAAAGAGGTATATTTTTTGCTGTAAATTATTGAAAACTGTTTTTATATCAAAATCATATATTGCAAGTCGATCTGTTTATAGCTGCGGTGAGAGCGGAGATAGATGCCTTGATGATATCCTCGTTCATTCCTACACCCCAGACAAGTTTGCCCTTAACAGTGATTGCGACATAGGCAACAGCGATTGAGGACGATCCTCTCGTGAGCGCGTGCTCGGTGTATTCGGTGAGTTCGTAGGAGATACCGAAGTGACTCTTTATAGCTTTGCTTACCGCATCGAGACGACCGTTTCCACAAGCGGTTATTGTTGTTGAAACGCCCTTTGAATCCTTTATGGTAACCTTCGACTCTATGCCGCCATTGACCTGCTCAAAGTGACATTCAGGAATGCTGAAGTTGCTCTCCACATCGCAGTAGGTATCCTTGAACACCTTGAAAATCTGCTCCGGAGTAAGCTCGCTGTGGGAGTGATCTGAAACACTCTTTACCTTGTAGCCAAGCTCTTCCTGCATATGATCCGGTATGGTAATGCCGAATGCATGCTTGAGAACATAGCTTACGCCGCCTTTTCCTGACTGGCTGTTGATACGGATGACATCCGAATCGTAGGTGCGTCCGACATCCGCAGGATCGATAGGAAGGTATGGAACTGTCCAGAACTGTTCTTTTTTCTCCTCGCGCCATGACATTCCCTTTGAGATTGCATCCTGGTGCGAACCGGAAAATGCGGTAAAAACAAGGTCTCCGCCGTATGGCTGACGCATTCCGACCGTCATATTTGTGAGTCTCTCATAGGTTTCTCTGATTTCCTGGATGTTGTGGAAATCAAGCTTTGGATCAACGCCGTGAGAATACATATTCATTGCAAGAGTTACGATATCTACATTTCCGGTACGTTCACCGTTTCCAAAAAGTGTACCTTCAATTCTGTCAGCACCGGCAAGAAGACCAAGCTCAGCATCGGCAACACCTGTACCTCTGTCATTGTGAGGATGGAGAGAGAGGATTACGTTCTCTCTGTATTTGAGGTGTTTGCTCATGAATTCAACCTGCTGTGCGAAAACATGAGGCATGGAGTGCTGAACGGTTGCCGGAAGATTGATTACTATCTTTCTCTCCGGAGTCGGTTTCCAGATGTCGAGAACGGCATTGCAAACCTCAAGAGCATATTCAGGCTCTGTTCCGGTAAAACTCTCCGGTGAATACTGGAAAGTTATATTTCCTTTTACATCTTTTGCGAGCTCATTTACAAGGGAAGCTCCATCCGTAGCTATCTTTAAGATTTCCTCTTTGGATTTTTTGAAGACCTGTTCTCTCTGTGCGACCGATGTCGAGTTGTAAACGTGAACAATTACGTTTGGCGCGCCATCTATAGCTTCAAAAGTTTTCTTTATAATATGTTCTCTCGCCTGTGTTAAAACCTGAATCGTAACGTCATCAGGAATCATTTTTTTGTCGATAAGGGTTCTGAGGAAAGTGTACTCTGTCTCAGATGCGGCAGGGAATCCCACTTCTATATGTTTAAAACCGATAGAAAGGAGCATCTGGAAGAAATCAATTTTTTGTTCTAGGCTCATTGGCTCGATCAATGCCTGATTTCCGTCTCTTAGATCGACACTGCACCAGATAGGTGCTTTGTCGCAAGCGTCTTTTTTAACCCAGTCAATAGATTCTTCCTGTGGAAGAAAATACATTTTTTTGTACTTCTCGTAGCCTTTCATGTCTAAATCCTCCTAATAAAAAATGCCCAGCGTCTCTTTATATAGAGACGTGGGCTTAATTCTCACGCGGTACCACTCTATTTCATGAAAAATATCATGCACTCTGCCGGTACGTTATAATACCGTGTCCCTGATAACGGTGGACGCTTCCGTTCAAACCTACTTGTATGTTCAGTCTGACTGCTCCCGGGTGAGTTCAATGCATATCTTCCGTTGTCTCGCAGCAACCGACAACTCTCTGTGGGCCGAAAACACATTTACTATTCCCGTTCTTCGCATTTATAGGTGGATAATAACATATTTATTTAAAGTGGTAAAGTGTAAATTTGATAAATATTAGTGAATTATGATAATTTTACTCACTATATAACATAAGGAGGATATGATGAGGGAAAAACAAATGAGCCTGAAAACCCTTTGTGCATGCGGCACAAAAAAAACTCTGGTACCTAGGCAGTATTGACATATCAAAATATTATGATAAAATTTTTCATGGTCAATGATTCTATGGGAATAGAGTCAATAAGTTAATAGTTCAACAAAAAATGTTGCAGGGTACCAAAGGAGGCACTAGTGGGCGGACTTGGTAGCCTCATTTTTATGTAGAGCAAAACTTTATCGCGTTAAAACGATAATAAGGTACTGTAAAACCGCGATAAAACGATAAAAACTGTTAACGCTGACAAAAAATAACAGATAGGGTGAAAAAAATATGTTATGGTACATCATTAAAAGAATCGGAGCGTCAATAGTAACGCTGTTTCTTATCCTCGGAATCACCTTTTTCCTTATGAATATGGTTCCGGGAAGTCCGTTCCTCACTGAGAAATCGACACCGGAGCAGATTGCGCTTGCAAATGCAAAGTATGGTTTGGACAAACCTCTTTTGGTTCAGTTCAAAAACTACGTTGTAAATTATCTTCAGGGAGATCTCGGTGTGTCTTTGAAAATGCAGGAAGGAACTCCTGTTAAAGATATTCTTTTCGGACAGGGTAAATTCCAGCTTTCAATCAAGCTTGGTCTTATTTCGCTGCTTGTTGCGGTTATAATCGGAATACCGCTCGGATGTATAGCAGCATACAACAGAGGAAAATGGCTGGACGGATTTTTGCGAGTCATGACGACGGTCGGTGTCGCTATCCCGACATTCGTTCTTGCAACATTGCTTCTCGCATTGTTCGCTGTAAAGCTTCAGTGGCTTCCTACACTTTCAGGATCGCTCACAAGCCCGAAGGAATATATCATGCCGATAATAAGTCTTTCCTTCTATTATATGTGTTATATAGCAAAGCTTACGAGAACAAGTATGCTCGATGCTATCAACCAGGATTATATACGTACTGCAAGAGCCAAGGGTGTTACTACAAGAACACTTATCATCAAGCATGCGCTTAGAAACTCACTTATTCCGGTTATCACATACCTCGGACCGGTTATCGCCGGTATCATCACAGGTAGCTTTGTTATCGAGTCGACATTCTCGATTCCGGGACTTGGAAAATATTTCGTACAGAGTGTATTGAGCCGTGATTATACAGTTATTATGGCTACAACATTTGTACTTTCCTCATTGGTTATTATAATGAACCTTTTCGTGGATATAGCATACAAGATAGTAGACCCACGTATCACACTTTCATCACAGGAGGATTAATAGAAAATGAGTGACATGAACTTATCAAAGCTTAGTCCTTTTCGTGTGGACGCGGACGAGCTTATAGAAAAATTCGGCCTTAAAGAGGACGATTTTGAGAAAGCAAACGAGACCGAGAAAGAATCAATGGTCGAGATGCACAAGAGTGTATCTTTCTGGGCTGATGCCTGGAGACGATTTAGAGCAAACACTGTATCTATGGTTGCCCTTGGGGTATTTATCCTCACTTTGATTTTTGCATTTATCGGACCTATGATTGTTCCTTATACATATTCCGATCAGTTCAGAAATGCACAGAAACTCGGACCTATGGAGTACTCCGAGGATGAGCAGGCTATTTTAAATGTTGCCGGATTATGCGATGCATTTTATGCGACATCGCTTAACCCTGGAAGTCTTACAGCACTTTCAAAGGGTGATTATTACTTTACATACAAGGGAACAACTTACGCATTCAATCTTGAGCATGCAATGGAAAAGAAGGTTATTCTTCTTAACGTTGAAGGATATGACGATGCGGTCATAGTTGTAAAAGAGTCCGACATTGAGGAGGACGGAACTTTCGAAGAGTATGAAGTTTTGGAGACTACTTCGGAAGCTTCTGAGGGAGCTACAGAGATAGAGCTTAAGACATCTATTTTCCCTCATGTATTCGGTACAGATTCTCAGGGACGTGACATCATGGTAAGAACTATGTTCGGTGCCAGAGTTTCTATCATCATCGGTATCGTTGCAGCTCTCATCGTGCTTGTAATCGGATCTATTTACGGATCTATTTCAGGTTTTGCAGGCGGCAAAGTAGACTTTGTTATGATGCGTATTGTAGAGCTCATTTATTCTATACCTGAGATTCTTATAGTTTTACTTTTACAGGTTGTACTTAAGGATCCGCTTCAGGCGTGGTTCGATTCGAGCAAATCTTCATTTGCACAGGCGATGAGCGACCTTGGAACAGGAATTGTTTCAATATTTATTACATTCGCACTTTTATATTGGGTTACCATGGCGCGTATTGTTCGTGGTCAGGTTCTCCAGCTTAAGAAACAGGAATATGTTACAGCTGCGACTGCTCTTGGAGCATCAAGCAGCAGAATTATCAGAAAGCATCTTCTTCCGAACTGTGTAGGACAGTTGGTTATCACAACATGTCTTCAGATTCCTTCGGCTATATTTACGGAGTCATTCCTTTCTTTCTTGGGAATGGGTGTTTCCGCACCGATGGCATCACTCGGTTCTTTGTGTTCGGATGCTCTTGAGACAATCTCGTTATATCCGTACAGATTGGTTTTCCCGGCTGTTGTATTGTCAATTATCGTACTCAGCTTAAACCTTGTAGGTGACGGACTCAGAGATGCTCTTGACCCTAGACTTAAAAAGTAGGAGGAGAAAAAGATGGAAGAGAACAAGAACCTCTTGGAGGTCAAAGATTTAAAGGTGTCTTTCTTCACTCCTGCAGGTGAAGTTAAGGCAGTAAACGGTATTTCATACACACTTGGTTACAATGAAGTTATGGGTATCGTTGGTGAGTCGGGTTCCGGAAAATCCGTTGAAGCTTATTCGCTTATCGGACTTCTCGCAAACCCGGGAAAAGTTGTCGGAGGATCTGTTACATTTGAGGGCGAGGACCTTCTTGCATATACTCCGGAACAGATGAGAGAGTTCAGAGGAAACAAAGTCAGCATGATTTTCCAGAATCCAATGACTTGTTTGAACCCTGTATATACAATCGGTGATCAGCTCATGGAGGCACTTACCTGCCATGACAAGAACATCAAAAAAGAAGAAGCAAGAGCAAAGGCAATTGAGATGCTTGAACTCGTTGGTATCAATAACGCAAGCAAGCGTGTAGATCAGTATCCACATGAATTCTCCGGTGGTATGAGACAGCGTGCAATGATAGCGATGGCTCTTATATGTAGCCCTAAGCTTCTTATAGCAGACGAGCCTACAACAGCTCTTGACGTTACAATTCAGGCACAGATTCTCGAACTTATGAAATCACTTCAGAAGAAAGAGAATACATCAATCATATTTATCACACACAACCTTGGAGTTGTTGCCGAAATCTGTGACAGAGTATCGGTTATGTATGCTGGGCATATTGTAGAGCAGGCAACGGTTGAAGATCTTTTCTATCATCCGATGCACCCTTACACAAAGGGACTTCTTGCATCACAGCCTAGACTTGATGCTGACGGTCATGAGAGACTTATCCCAATCGAGGGAACTCCTATCGACCTTTTGAACCCACCACAGGGATGTAACTTTGGACCAAGATGTAAAGATTGCATGAAGATTTGTCTCAGAGAGAAACCGCCATATGCGGACCTCGGAAACGGACATATCTCAGCATGCTGGCTCCACTATAAAGATTTAAAGAAAGAGGAGGAAAATAAATAATGTCAGAACAGAAAAAACTCCTCGAAGTAGAAAATTTAAAGAAATATTTCGCGGTAAAGACAGGAAGCTTTAAGAAGAATTATGTTCAGGCAGTAGAGAGCGCAAATTTCTTCATATATAAAGGTGAGACACTCGGACTCGTAGGAGAGTCAGGATGTGGAAAGACCACACTTGGCCGTACATTGATCAGACTTTACGAGCCGACTTCGGGAAAAATCATCTATGACGGAAAACCGATATATGATTCTGAGAAGAAAATCGCTGAAAAAATGCTTCCGTACAGAAGAAAGATGCAGATTATTTTCCAGGACCCTTCAGCGTCACTTGACCCTCGTATGACGGTCGGCGAGATTATCGGAGAGGCTTTGGATATTCACAATATTTGCCCTTCCAAGGCAGAGAGAAATGACAGAATCAGAAACCTTCTTTCACAGGTTGGTTTGAATACCGAGCATGCAAACCGTTTCCCTCACGAGTTTTCCGGAGGACAGCAGCAGAGAGTCGGAATCGCACGTGCACTTGCAGTAAATCCTGAATTTATCGTATGTGACGAGCCAATTTCCGCACTTGATGTTTCTATTCAGTCTCAGGTAGTAAATATGCTTGAGGATTTGCAGGAGGAGATGGGACTCACTTATCTTTTCATTGCACATGATATTTCAGTCGTAAGACATATATCAAACAGAATCGGTGTTATGTATCTCGGATGCATGGTTGAGCTCGCTGAAAGCTATGAGCTTTGCGCTCATCCGGTTCACCCATATACAAAGACTTTGCTTTCTGCAGTACCTCTTCCGGATCCTGTAAAGAGCAGAGCGAGAGAGAGAATTCTTCTTGAAGGGGACATTCCAAGTCCTATGAATCCGCCTAGCGGATGTAGATTCCATACACGTTGTCCGTACGCTACAGAGATCTGTAAGCAGGAGATGCCAAAACTTGAAGAGGTGGGTCCTGGACATTACGCAGCGTGTCATCATCTTGAGCAGGCTTAATAATCGTACATACGAATTGTACACACGAATCGTAAACACGAATCGTAAATACGAATCGTAAATACGAATCGGGCATTTTAACAGGCCGGAAATATTCACAGTCTCGCATTGTATAAGCAGGTTTATATGAAGATGACGGAATAGCTTAGGGGTAGCTGATAAATCATATCAAGGTTTATGCATAATCATTGTAAATTATTACAAATTGATTTAAAATAACCGTGTCGTTTATCAGACAAATCGCCATATATCAGCATTTGCTGAATTATAATATATGGATAAAAACAAAAGGAGGACAATATGAAAAAGAGACTTATTTCAGTAATGCTTGTCGGCGCAATGACACTTAGTCTTGCAGCATGCGGAAGCAGCACAAGCAGCACAGAAAGCTCTGAAGCAGCTACAGAAGCTGCAGAAGAGACAACCGAAGCCGCTACCGAAGCTACTACAGAAGTAGCTGAAGGTGAGACAGAAGCAGCTGAGGGAGAGACAACTGATGTAGCAGCAATCGAAGCTGCAGATGAGGGTTTTGTAGTAAATACATGTATCGCATCTGAGCCTGAGACAATCGATCCTGCACTTATCTCATCAGTAGACGCTTCAATGTACACACAGCATCAGTTTGAGGGACTTATGAAGTATCAGATGACTGATGAGGCAGTTGATGAGAGCGGACAGATCATGGGATCTGAGGTAGTATGCGGACAGGCAGCTTCTTATGAGATTTCAGAAGATCAGCTCGTTTACACATTTACACTTCGTGATGACATTTACTGGTCAGACGGAGAGCCTGTAACAGCAAACGATTTCGTATATGCATGGCAGAGAGTAGTTGATCCTGCAACAGCATCTGAGTACGGATACATCCTTGATGACATCGTACTTAACGCTTCAGCAATCCAGGCTGGTGAGAAGGAAGCTTCTGAGCTTGGTATCGTAGCAGTAGATGACAAGACAGTTCAGATCACACTTGAGTCACCATGTGCTTATTTCTTAAGCCTTTGCGGATTTGCATCACTTATGCCACTTCGTCAGGACGTTGTTGAAGGAAGCGACGATTGGACAGATCCTGCAAACATTGTAACAAACGGACCATTTATCGTAACTGAGTGGGTACACGACAGCTACATCTACATGGAGCCAAACGAGAAGTACTATGATGTAGCAAACCTCGGACCGGACGGAATCAGATGGTGGCTCAGCGATTCTGAGACTGCTATCCTTTCTGCATACCAGTCAGGAGAGTATGACTTCATCGAGTCATTCCCTACAGATATGATCGAGACACTTCAGGAGTCAGGAGACTGCTACATCGATCCATACATCGGAACATACTATCTCTACATCAACTGTGATGTTGTTACCGATTGGAGAGTTCGTGCAGCTATGACACTTGCTATCGATCGCGAGAACATTGTTGAGAACGTTACACAGGGAGGACAGGTTCCTGCAACAGGACTTGTAGCAGCCGGAATCACTGATTCAACAGGCGCTGACTTCTCAGAGGGTGTTTCTGATCTCGGAGCTCTCTACAATACACTTCAGACAGCATATCCGGATTATGATCTTGAGACATACTCAGGACGTTGCGAACTTGCTCAGGCACTTTATCAGGAAGCAGTAGATGACGGATCATGGAATCCTGATACTACAGTTGTTTACAACTTCAATACATCTGATACACACAAGGCTATCGCAGAAGCTTGTGGATCTGACTGGGAGACAGTTCTTGGAATGAGCATTACTCTTGAAAACCAGGAGTGGGCAACATACACAACAGGACTTGGCGAGCACACATTCGGTGTTGCACGTCTTGGATGGATCGCTGACTATGATGACGCTCTTACATACCTTGAGCTCTTCAAGACAGACAACCCATACAACTATGGTCTCTACACAGATTCAAATTACGATGATCTCCTTACACAGGCTAAGACACTTGTTGCCGGAGAAGAGCGTGACGCACTTCTTTACTCAGCAGAGGAATCACTCTTCGGTGAAGGTGGATTCCCTGTAGCACCAATCTACTACTATACACAGGTTTGCTGTATAAGTGATGATGTAACAAACGTATACTTCACACCAATGGGATACTACTTCTTCGCTTATGCTACAGCTAACAACTAGAATATAGTTTAGAATTGCATAGAGCATAAAGATAACAGAGCTGCCGCACTAAGAAATTAGTGTGGCAGCTTTTTTATTTCAATGGGCTACAATCCCCTATTAAGATTTAACGCTCTGCGAGGATGAAAAAGGTTTCTATTTATCATTTTAACCATAAAATCCTGGTTATGTTGCACCGCCTGATGTCAGACCATTGAAAAAACAGAAGAAGCAGTCGGACGTGTATAGGAAGTTGATAACGGTGCTTGGCGGGAATAATATGCAGTCGACATTTGGGACAGCGAATTATAAGTGGGCCATATACAATAAAGTCGCAAATTGAAATCGAAAAAAACATAGTACAGCATGAATCGCAACAAAGTCGCATATCGAAATCGAAAAAACATAATATAGAAGGAATCGCAACAAAGTAGCAAATTAGACGCCATTAAACACTTTATTACAGCTCAAAACAGAAAAATTCGGATTTTAGGCCGTAAAAATGAACGATTTATCAACCATTTATTGAAAAAATCAGTTTCCAAAAAACAAGATATAAGTATTTTACCGCTTAGAACGCAAAGATTAATACTCCGAGCGGTACAGTGTAACACATAGTACCGCTCAGATTTAATAAGAATAGAAATGAGCGGTATAGCACTTTTAAAATACCGCTCAGATCATGTATAAAAAAGAAATGAGCGGTAATGGCAAATAAAAATACCGCTCGTAAAAACCATATAAGTATTGTGAGCGGTAATTTTCTCTGTAAGCGATAAATACTAAGTGAACCCCATAGAGTGGACACGAGAATTCATCAATTAGGCGTACTTTAACAATTATTCTAGATCATGGACACGAATACAGCCGTCAATTGTAAATACAATTGCAACGGGCCGGGCTTAAAACATAACAGAAAACAATCTCGGCCATAGCAATACTTTGCAATGTTTTCTTTGACTTTTACGGGCCCTCTGTATATAATAAAAAAGCACGTTAAATCATGACCAAGCGGGTATGGCGGAATTCAAGATAATTGAACTTGTTCAATTATAGGAGACGCGTGGAAAGCGCGACTGCCATGCAAAAAATGACAATAGATTTAATGTATAATAATTGATTATAAGCGGGTATGGCGGAATTCAAGATAATTGAACTTGTTCAATTATAGAAGACGCGTGGAAAGCGCGGCTGTCATACAAAAAATGACAATAGATTTAATGTATAATAATTGATTATAAGCGGGTATGGCGGAATTGGCAGACGCGCCAGATTTAGGTTCTGGTGGGAGACCGTGCAGGTTCAAGTCCTGTTACCCGCACTAAAAAAGCTTAAATGCTAAATTCGAAAGAACTGCATTTAAGCTTTTTTTAAATA
>JAILHT010000026.1 GCA_024695665.1 Lachnospiraceae bacterium | reverse complement strand
CTCCTCATCGAACAATCCCTCATCCGTACATCTGGAAATTTCTTTCTTTATGTCATCGGATTTATTGGCGCTTTCCACCAACATATTTATGTCGAAGCACTCCATTGCACGGTGCATTGCCGTTCCTCTGAGTGCACCCTTATTCGGTCCTTTGCTTGTTCCTCTGTCTGTGTCTTTGTCCTGCTCGTTATTTTTTTCCTCCTCAGGATAAAACTCGAGCTTGTGCGTTCTGTTCTCCGAAAGCTCCTCCTCAAATCTGTCCATGGCTCTGTGCTTTAATACGGATACTGAGTATTTTACCTTCATATTTATGTCATCGGGATACGGATATCCGTACTCGAGATTTGCCTTTGCTTCCTTGTAAAAATCCTCATTCTCCGATATGGACAAACTCTCTCTTATTATATCTTCGAGATTTTCTCTATCCTCGGCATACTCTTCCCGCTCGATTTTCATCAGTGCGTCAAAATCATAAATCTCTACTGCATCAGGATTAAAACTGCAGATCGCCGGTCCCAGAAGATCCATATAAGTAACGGCATCTAGTCTTTTATTATACGAAAATTCTCCGTTTTCAATGACCGACTTCCAAGCTTCCACTTTTTCAGAAGCTTTGTCGATACAAGAAGTTATAATGAGTTTTTCCTTAGCTCTTGTGAGAGCAACATACAAGACTCTCAGTTCTTCTCCCATGCTCTCTTTAAGTATCTCTTCTCTTATTATCTCAGTGAGAGTATTTTTTGCTTTGAGACGTCTGTCAGGATTTATATAATCCATTCCAATACCAAGGCTCGGATGAATAACCATTATTCCGTTTTTGTCGGTTTTATTTATATTTTTTCCGGCATCGGCCAAAAATACAACCGGATACTCAAGTCCTTTGCTTTTGTGAATAGTGATAAATCTAACAGCATTCTCATTTTCCGAGGAGACCTCAGCTTCTCCCTCTCCGAGATTGTATTTTATGATACGGTCCACGTATCTCAAGAACTGAAACAACCCCGAATAGCTTGTCTTTTCAAATTCCTTCGCCTTCTCCAAAAGAAGACTTACATTGGCCCTCCTTTGATATCCGTAGCTCATTACCGTGACAACAGACAGATAATCAGTCTTCTCAAGACAGTAATGCAACAGTTCATATACCGTTAACTCTTTCGCCTTTGCCCTGAAATCATTCAACATATCTAAAAAGAGTTTCAATTTTGTGGAAAGTTTCAAATCGAGCGAATCCATATCTGCTTCAAAGACAGCTTCATAAAAAGTCTTCTTGCCGTCCGAAGCCCCCCTTATGGCTGCCAGCTCATTATCATCAAATCCTCCTATCGAAGAATGCATTACAGATGCAAGAGGAATATCCTGCATCGGATTGTCTATAATACGAACCAAATTTAAAATAGTCTGAATCTCAATGGTTGAAAAATACCCGGTCTTTGACACCTCATGTACCGGTATCCCCTGCGCTCTCAATACCTTTGCTATAGCAATCGAGTGATCTCTGAAACTTCTGAACAAAACGGCTATGTCGCTGAATCTTATCTCTCGCTTTCCTCCGTTTTCTCTGTCATCAACCATAGTTCTCTCTTCAATCAGGCGCCTTATCCTGCTTGCTATAAGAACTCCCTCTTTTTCACCTTTTGAAAGATATCCGGCCGCCTCTGCGATATCATCTCCCGCATCGGCTATTAGCATCTCTGCCTCAAAGCCCGGTCTGTCATTATAATTTGCACCGTATTTCAATGAAGCTTTATCGTCATAATCTATATTCCCGATGTCACGTTTCATTATTATCTCAAAAACACCATTGGCAAAATCAACAACAGTCTTCCTGCTACGGAAATTTTTGTCGAGCTCTACCTTTATGTTGTCTCCATGATTCTCCGAAAATCTCTCGTACTTCTCCACAAAAAGCTCTGGTCTGGCCTGTCTGAAACGATATATACTCTGCTTCACATCACCGACCATAAACATATGCTTCATGCCTTCGTTGGCTCCTGAAACAGCATTTAATATATACTCCTGGAGCATATTGGAGTCCTGATACTCGTCGATCATTATCTCATCATAATTCTTGGCGTAGTCCATAGCCGTCTCCGTGAGATCACCTGTTTTTTCATCGACAAAGATATCCAAAGTGTAATGTTCAATATCACTGAAATCAAAGACGCCTCTTCTCTTTTTTTCTTCTGTCAACGCATCCATAAACTTGACTGTAACATCGCAAAGAGCATGAATAATCCTTGCATTTTCTTTTATCATCCTATAATTTCCGGCAAAATCCGTCGTATTTACCTTTTCACCCAGCTTGTTAAAGATTTTTTTTGCTTTCTCACGCGTAACTTTGTATATTTCGTGCATCTCCTTATCAAGATCACCATCACTTTTTTTGTAACGCGTCAAATTGGCATATTTGAAACCAAAAACCTTTTTTCTGAGGCTTTCAATATCCTCGGTGTCATAGATATCTTTTATCCCTATATACTCTTCTTCCGCCTGTTTTCTAAGAAATTCCAAGCCCGGGTTCTCTGCGAGCCT
>JAILHT010000146.1 GCA_024695665.1 Lachnospiraceae bacterium | reverse complement strand
GGAAGTGTCACACACAGACATTTTACGGATATAAAAGAATATTTAAAAAAAGGCGATTGTCTTGTAATAAACAATACAAAAGTTTTGCCGGCAAGATTGTATGGCGAGAAAGAGGGAACAGGAGCCGGAATAGAAGTG
Source organism: Lachnospiraceae bacterium (assembly GCA_024695665.1). Classification (GTDB taxonomy): domain Bacteria; phylum Bacillota; class Clostridia; order Lachnospirales; family Lachnospiraceae; genus JAILHT01. The sequence goes on along the minus strand of JAILHT010000146.1, from coordinate 3,821 downwards.
CTCCTGTTAAAGAGATTATCTGACAGTACTTGGGAGACTCTCGTAAAACCGGGAAAAAAGGCAAAAGTAGGAACCAGGATTTCTTTTGGTGACGGACTTTTGACAGGCGAGGTGGTCGATATTGTAGAGGAAGGAAATCGAGTGATCAAGTTTTCTTTCGACGGTATTTTCGAGGAGATTTTGGATCAGCTCGGTCAGATGCCGCTTCCACCATATATCACGCACAAACTTGAGGACAAAAACAGATATCAGACGGTTTATGCAAAAGAAGAAGGGTCTGCCGCAGCTCCTACAGCAGGACTTCATTTCACAAAGGAACTCCTTGAGGAGATAAAAGAGATGGGTGTCGATATTGTTCAGATTACATTACATGTAGGACTTGGCACATTCAGACCTGTCAAGGAGGACAATGTCTTAAACCACCATATGCACAGTGAGTTTTACAGCATATCCGCTGAAGCCGCTGAACATATCAATAGGGCTAAAGACAGCGGAAACAGGGTTATTGCAGTCGGAACAACAAGCACAAGAACACTTGAAGCTGCAAGTGACGAGAATGGAAGATTTAAGGAATGCAGCGGATGGACAGAGATATTTATCTATCCCGGATATAAGTTTAAGGTTATTGATGGGCTTATAACTAATTTCCATCTGCCGGAGTCGACTCTTATAATGCTTGTATCGGCTCTTGCGGGCAAAGATAACGTGCTAAATGCATATAAGTGTGCTGTCGAAGAGCAGTATCGTTTCTTCAGTTTCGGAGATGCTATGTTTATAAATCCGGACAAATAATTGTCAGAAACTTTGTTGCCAATTTGTTGATTTTTGTGTACTATAGTATCAAGTATAAATAAAAAGGAGAAGTTATACTATGGAAGAGAAAAGAAAACATAAACGCCTTGATCTAATTGTATCTGTTGAATTGGAACGTTTAGATGAAGATGGTATAACAACTTTAAAGTACACACATGTTAATGTAACTGATATTTCGAGAGCCGGTATTGGTTTTACAACAAATCAGGAGCTTGGTGTGGGAACATATTATGATACCAAGATTCAGATATGGACAAAAGAAGTTGTAAATGCTGTCATTGAGATTGTCAGATGCACAAAGGGCGAAGATGGTCTTTTCCATTATGGTTGCCAGTTTATCGGCATGACAGATACAGATGCATTAAAAATAGATATCTATCAGATATTTAATGACATTAAATAGACTATCGTTTTTATAATGAAATTGAGAATCCCGTATCAAATGATACGGGATTTTTATTACGTTTATTTATTTGAATATCTGTTGCGACTATATTGATTAATTTGACGCCAAGGAAGTGATATCATTATAAAAACCGGGGTAAGAAATGCCTACGCATTCTCCGTTTCTTATTTGAGAATCTCCATCTAATGCCATAGATCCGACAGCGAATGACATAGCGATGCGATGATCGTCAAAACTGTCGAGTTCATTTGATGGATGAAGAGAAATCCCACCGTTTATTATGAAACCGTCTTCTGTAGGGGTTATGTCTGCACCCATTTTTTTTAGGTTGTAAACAACGGTATCTATTCTGTTTGATTCTTTTACCCTAAGCTCAGCAGCATCGGAGATAACTGTTTTACCGTCTGCGAAAGCAGCGAGAACAGCGATCATAGGAAGCTCGTCAATAAGTGTTGGAATGATATCCCCATTTACATTTGTTCCGTGCAAGGAGCTCTCTTTTACAAGAAGGTCACATACAGGTTCACCGGATACTATTCTTTGATTTTGCATTTCTATATTTGCTCCCATTGCAAGAACAACCTTAAGAATGCCATCCCTTGTAGGATTTACACCAACATTTTTTATTAGTATCTCGGAGTCTTTTGTTATAAGTCCGGCGGCTATAAAATATGCAGCTGATGAGATATCACCCGGAACGGATATCTTTTGACCGTACATTTTGTTTCCGGGATTAATTTTTGCAGTGTTGTTTTCAGATGAAATATCAGCGCCGAAACCCTTTAGCATAAGTTCTGTATGATTCCTTGAAAGAACTTTTTCATGAACTTTAGTTGTGCCTTCCGCGTACAATCCGGCCAGTAAGATTGCCGATTTTACCTGCGCGGAAGCAACGGGAGAATCATACGATATTCCTTTAAGTTTTGCAGGCTTGTACAAAAGAGGGGCACAATCATTGTCTTTTTCACTTGAAATGTCGGCACCCATCAGAGATAACGGAGTTATAACTCTTCTCATAGGGCGTTTCTGTATTGATTCATCACCTGTAAGTCTGGTGGCAAACGGCTGCCCGGAGAGAATTCCGGAAATAAGCCTTGTTGTAGTGCCGGAATTTCCGGTATATAAGGTCTCTGCAGGTTCCTTTAAGCCGTGAAGCCCTTTTCCGTGAACAAGTATTTTGTCTGAAGTCTTTTCTATTTCAATACCGAGTTTTTTGAAACAATCTATTGTAGATAGACAATCTGCACCTTCCAAAAAGTCAGATATTTCGGTAAGCCCTTCGGAAATGGCACCAAACATAACGGATCTGTGTGATATTGATTTGTCGCCGGGGATTGTTATTTCCCCTTTTAGTTTTTTAATCGGTTTTATAATCATGATTCTATCTTTCGTGTATGTTGTAATGATGTTTCTTTAGCAGATCGATTGATTTTGTGTAAGCGTCATTGTCATATAATTCAATCAAAAGGACGCCTTCTTCAAATTCTCTGTTGTGTACGATACCTATGTTTTTTATGCTGATTCCGTTTGTTGACAAGATAGTGGCGATAGTAGCTATACCGCCGGCTTCATCAATCAGATCACAATAGAACTCAAAAACGTTTCGTCTGTTTTTCTTTGTTGTTATATTGAAGGAATCTCTGTAGTTTTTTGCACTTTCAAAGAAGTGAATGATTTCTTGCCCGTCGCAGGCATCTATATGATCTCTTATGTCATTCAATGATTCGACATATTTGTCTATAAGAGAGACAATCTTTTTGCTGTTGGTCAGGCAGATTTCCTGCCACATGACAGGAGAGGAGGATGATATTCTTGTTATATCCTTAAATCCTCCGGCAGCAATGGCTTTCATTGTCTCTTCAGCGTTGTCAGATTGTTCTACAAGATTCACAAGTGCAGCCGATACCACATGTGGTAAATGGCTTATGGCTGCGGTATCGAAGTCATGCTCATCCGGATCTAAGATGAGCGGAATGGAGTCCAGTCCTTTTATGAAATCGAACATTTTCTTTGTCATATTCTCAGGTACATCCGCCTCCGGTGTCAGTATGTAATAAGCATTTTCCAAAAGGTAGGCATTTGCGTTTGAAAGCCCGGTTTTTTCGGATCCTGCCATAGGATGTCCGCCGATAAAATTTGCTGTCAAACCAAGTTTTTTTACAACATAGTGAATATCATTTTTTACACTTCCAACATCACTTAATATGCATTCCGGCTTAATGTATTTTTTTATTTCCTCAAGATACTCGGTGTTCTGTTGTACAGGTGCGCAGAGAAAAACAATATCACACATAGCCAATTCTTTGATTGTGGCCGGTGTACTGTTTGATATAAGACCCATTTCATAAGCAGCGGAGACAGTTGAAGCATGCCCGGAAGATGCTATGATTTCTATATCTTCATGTTTTCTTTTTATGGTCTTTGCAAGGGAGCCTCCTATGAGACCCAGCCCGATAAAACCGATTTTGTTGATGTTTTCCATTTTGATGTTGAGATTGCAGTATGGTCAAGCTGCAATATTCCTCCGATTTTTTATACTGATTTATCATATCTTTATAAAAGTTAAAAGTCAACACATTACTGCTTTAAAGTGCGAATATAT
>JAILHT010000132.1 GCA_024695665.1 Lachnospiraceae bacterium | reverse complement strand
CTTCCGTCATCTGTTGCCGTGAGGGTTGCGGTTGCCTGTCCGACATCGACATTGTCCGTATATTCTACAGTGTAATCCTGGTCAAGTACCAGCGCTGTTCCATCCTCATCTGTCACAGTGAGATCCGGCTCTATCTCATATCCGGTAAAACTGAAGGAGTCGCCGTCTGTACAGCTAACCGTTGTATCGGACATAGGATATTTTTCAATATAGAATGTAGTGCTCTTTTCTCCGGTATAGTTTCCGGTACCTGTAACTGTTACAACAGCTGTACTGTCTGTGGTGCTCACTGTTGTATTGTTTGAAAATGCTACCGTGTAATCCGTCGAAGCAACCATTGTGTAAGCCGAACCCGATACGGTTATACCATTGTCGACCACCGTCACTCCCGGTGTTGTTCCGGAATACTGAAGGTAAACATTTCCCGAAGAATTTGTAGTTACAGTAATTTCTATATCGTCATTGTCCGTGATGCTTCTAGGCGCTATCTCAAATGTTACCGGTGTAAAATCACCGTTATCAGCGGTAAAGTTTCCGTTCGAGGACGGTACAAGTGTCACCGTTGCAAGAGACAATGCCTCAGTTGCATCCACGTTATTGTAATAATAATAGTTAAAATCCGTACCGATAAGCGATGTCGCATCGCTTCCGTTCCAGGTTACATCCGGTGTAGGCTCCTTCTCTGTTCCGTCATAAGTAAACTCATCCTCGACATCCGAAAGTGTAAGTGCTGTGATATCCTCCGGATCTATTGTCACAGACTTCTCTATGAGACCTGCATACGAGTTAAGACCCGAGATATATACCGTATAATCTCCCGCATTTATAGGAAGATTTCCGTCAGTATCAAGAATCTGATATTCATAATCAGTGCCAAGTGTAAGCTCTGTTCCGTCACCGAGTGCTACGGTGATGCCAAAATCATCGGTTCTGTCTGTCGAATCGTAAGTCAAAGTCGTATTGTCGATTGTTACGACTATCTCATCATCATCTGTTCCCTCGATGAAGTTGTCACCTATAACATAAGTGTATGTCTTGCTTGCACCGAAGTTGCCCATACCTGCCACTTCTACGGTGTAAGTTCCCGGCGATACATATTCTGTTCCGCTTGTATCATCAAGTGATGTAACGGAATATGTAAGTGTATAGTCGGTATTCACGGTCAAAAGTGTTGATCCAAAATATACAATAGGTACAGGTTGATATACCGTGCTGCCATCATATGTATATGATGAACTTATATTTCTTATGCTTATGTCTGATGTATCTATTCCAAGCGTTCCTATTGTCCATGTACGTGACAAAGTAGTTGAGCTGTTTGTCTCATAATCACCTATTCCGGTGATAACTACCGTATAATCGCCTGCATCGGTCGCGGTTGTTCCCATGCTTGTTGTTCCGTCAAAGACTTCATATGTGTAGTCTGTGTCGGCCGTGAGGACCTCACCATTTACAGTAACAATCATTGCAGGACTCTGTTCCTCACCGCTGTAGGTTGATTCCTCAATAGAAACAGATCCTGTAGCTATGGAGGAAACTACCGTGTAAGTCTTGCTTATCGTTCCGGTGTAATCGCCGGTTCCTACAATGTATATTGTATTTGTTCCGACTTCCTGAACAGCTGACGCTGACTCGGCAGTCTCGGAATAATAAAGCACATAATCGGTTCCCTCTTCAAGTTCGTAGAAATCTGATGTTCTTGAAGTGGTATTGTATGTTCCTGTTGATGTTCTGTATTTGTCATATACATTTACCTCACCACTCAGGCTTATATGCTCTCCGGTGTAAATCTGGCTGTCAATGTCATCAACAGATATATATGATTCATATGAACTTGTATCTCCAAGGCTTCTGGCTCCTATGCTTAGAGTAACTGTATATGCGGATGCGGTTGGCAACTTGAAGTTGTGTACCATTGCATCCTTAAGTCCTGTCGAAGCAGATACTGTTCCCGAAGAAGATGAAAGATCCGCTGTAAAATTCTCTATGTTTCCGTTTGAAACAACATCATAAGTCTCTGCCGAACCGGAATTTGTCAAAGCATCTCCGTTCGGGTAGAACAATATTGTTGTTCCGAACATATCCGTAACATCGACACTTGAAGCGCCGATGAAGGATACGGATGTTCCCTCGATTGTAAAATAATTGCAAGGATAACCGTCGTAGGTCTTGTACATCGTGCTTGAGTCATAGCTAGTCGATGCTATTGCAGCCTCTGTCGGAAGAGTGAGCGGGAAGATATAGAAACTCAATGTCTCAGATCCGCCGTAATCTCCGATACCTGTTATTGTTGCTGTATGCTCTATTACATTTCCGGATGAATCTTTACAGTTGATATCATCGTCATATACGAGGGTATAATCCTCATTAAGTGTAAGCTCTGTGGTTGTGCCGCCGTAGGTTACTGTCACATCCGGTTCAATAACCTGACCTGTAAAGCTCATAACCTTCATATCATTGTCTGCGGCATAAATGGTTGAATATCCGCTCAGTGTACTGTAACTTAATACTGCATTGTCAGCCCACTCCCATGAATCTGCCCAGTCTGCAGATATACCCTGTCTTATGTTGAAGTATAATGTCAGATCTCCGGTGTAGTTTCCGCTTGTTCCGGAATCACCCGAAATAGTGATGTACGGATAATCCGATGTATTTAATGCAACATCTTCCTCCGCAACATCATTGCTGTTTACAGATGTATTGTTTCCATATGCGGTAACTGCATAATCTGTCGTTAATGTGAGGTCTAAAGTACTTGAACTTGAAATCTCATAATAAGCATCAAGAGTAGGAATGACTGCGCTTCCGTCGTCATTCTCTTCCTGGTTCTCAAGATAATAATATGTTGTACCGCTTACAGTTTTTGAGCTCAGTCCGTCGATAGTAATATCTGAGAGTGGTCTAGGCTCGATTGTAAAGCTTCCGCTCACTATCAGATAACTTGCATCAGTACTCGATGTTGTCGAGTCGGTAAAATTTCCTGTTGTAGAGAGATCAATCTCGTAAGTTCCGGTACCTGCATTGACATTGTCAGAGTAAGTTATCGTATAATCTTCATCTGCTGTCAAGGCGCCTGAACTGATTCTGACAGTTACGGACGGCTGTTTTTCTGTTCCGTCATAGTAAAGTGTCGTTGAATCCGCAACGGTTGTAAAAGTGCTTGTTCCAATATCATACTGGTTGATGGTATATCCGAGATACCATGTACCACTGTAGTTTCCTGTACCTGTTATTACAGCTATAGGTCCGCTGTAGGTCGCTGTTGAATCATAAAGTTCATTTACACTTGAACTTCCCGCATCAACATCGTTCAGATAGCTGAGTGTAAAATCTGTCCCTGATGTGAGTTCAGTGCTCAAAGTATCATCTGTTACAGTAATATAGTTCTTGCTGAGTTTTCTCTCTTTTCCTGTGTAGGTATAAGTTGTGGATGTGTATGCTCCACCGAGAGCGACAGTCATGTTGGCATCAAATTCCTTAGCCTCAATCGTAAAAGGAATTGCAACGGATCCCGAAAGATCTGAAGAACTGTTCGGTGTGAATATAGCATAAGCTGTTCCGGCGTCTACGTTGTCTGTATAAGTCAGAGTGTATGTTCCTGATGTCGGCTCGCTTCCAGCAAACTTAAAGCTCAAATCGCTCAAAGTCGGCTCTTTTTCCGTTCCGTCGTATGTATATGAGAAAGTATCATCATATGTGATATTCTCGTCATCTATATCGGAAAGTGTGTAAGCTGTAATCGTAAAATAATCCGTACGACTTGATGTGTAGGATTCACCCGCACCGGTTATTATTATCTCAGCTGCGGTTCCAACATCCGTATTGTTACTGTAAGAAACCGTATAATCTTCATCCTCTGTCAGAGTTGTTCCGTTATCTTCAACTGTGACAGTTGGCTCTATAGCCTCTCCCGTATATGTATAGCTGCTCGTATAAGAAACAGTTATATCACTGTCGGAAATATTTTTCTTTATATAGAAATATACCGTCTTGGTTCCGTTGTAGTTTCCAATACCCTGTACAGTGACACTTGCTGTTCCGTTACCGTAATCAACATTGTTTGAATAAGTTCCGTCAACTATCTCAAAATCCGTACCGTAGGTCAGAGTATTTCCATTCAAAGTTGCTGTGAACTCTGTACCATCGAGTTCAACTTCGCTTCCTGTATATTCTTTGTCGCTTATACTGAAGGTTCCCTTTGCTATGCTGATACCACTGATTGTGTACGACAAAGTGGTTGTTCCGCAGTATGCTCCGGCACCGGTAAATTTTATATATTTCGTTCCGACGCTTGCAAAATCATAAGTGTCCCCCGCCGAATTCACATATTCTCCGTATGTCGAGGAAGTATTGTTGGAATCGAGCGTATACTCGTCTCCGTCGGAATCAAGATAAGAAATAACATAATCCGTATCTTCCGAGAGTTCGATTGTATTGTCATCAGAACCAATCTGTTCTATCGTGATCTTCTTTGTGCTTCCGCTCGTAGGTGTGAGCACAATATCAGATCCCGTATATGCGAAAGATGTTCCTCCGAGTGAGAGAGACATAGTTGTCGTATTGTCGAGCGAAGTCTTATAGACTTTGTAATTCTTTGTCCATGTGGAGCCTGCGTAGTTGTTTATACCGGTAAGTGTTACGGTGTATGTTCCTATCTGAGTCGAATCCCCGAGAGAAGCATATCCGCTTGTCAGCGAATAAGAAGCTGTGACAGTAAAATCCGTGTTCTCCTCAAGAGCAGTATCATTCTGTGTAACTGACATAATAGGAGTTATTGCTCCTGTTCCCGCATAGGATGCATCATCGCTGTACACACCGTTGAAATAGATTGTTCCTGTTCCCTTTATGAGATAATCATCATCCATAGCAACTGTGACACTGTCATCTGAGAGGTCTCCTTCAATGATTTCAAATGTCTGCGTCAAGGTTCCTGCATAATCACCTGCACCCTGTATGGTGAGAGTTGCGGTTCCTATCTCCGTGTTGTCCGAGAATGTGGCAGTATAATCGGTACCCATGACAAGGTCGGAGGTTCCGTAAGTTACATCAAAACTAGGCTCCACGCCGCCCTTTTCATACGGATAATCCGTAGTTCCATCATCGGAGTAAAGAGTGACTGTAGCTGTTGAGATATCTATTCCTATTGCAACATCTGAAAATGTATAACTTCCTGTGTAATTGTTTATACCTGTGACAACAATGTCTGCCGTGTTTGCATCTGTGTCAACCGTAACTGTAACCGTGTAATCTGTATCCTGAGTGAGAGCTGTTCCGGATGTTGTTCCATCCTCTGTTATAGTGAGTCCATCAACTGTTCCTGCAAGGAAAGTGCTGTTGTTTACCTGGGTTGGGAGCTCAGTTACTGCTATACAATCTTCAATATCTTTGGAGACGATAGAATAACTTAAGCTCGTGCTGTTTATGTAATATGAAGAACCTATTGCAGTAACTACCGCAGTCTTTGTTCCGACATTTGTAAAATCGTATGCATTTCCGCTTCCGTCAAGATAGCTATCTGTTGCTGAATCATATGCATATGAGGTTCCTGACTCGTACTCATATGTGAGTGTATAATCGGTTCCCTCCTCGAGGACTGTGTTTGAATCTGTATTGTTTCTTACCGTAGGAGTGAGAATATGCTCTGCTCCGTCGTAGGTTATGTCTGTGTCATCTATTCCGGAGAATGATACAGATATAGCCGTACTTGAGAGATCCTTTACAATAGAAAAATCAATCGTTGCGGTTCCGGTATAGTTTCCCAATCCTGAAAGAGTGACTGTCGCTGTTCCGACACTCAGGTTTGAAGAGTATCCTGTTATCTCATAATCTGTTCCCTCAGTAAGACCTGAGATTGTAAAATATTCCTCTGCATCTCCGTCCGTGGAGGTAGGCTCAATAGATGATCCGGTGTATTCGAGTACGCCGTCATCTGACCAGGTTGTTGTGGTTGCCGCTATGGCTTCCGCCAAATCCTTCTGAGAAATAGTGTACTCAGCTGTGTAATCGCCATAGTACAAGCCTTCGTTTACGGCACGAATGACTACTTTCTGTGTTCCCGCAGTTGTTCTGTCATAGGTCGTTCCGTCATCATCAGATACGTTTGCTGCACTGCTCAAAACCGTATAATGGCTGCTCTCAACCAAAGTTGTTGATTCTGTATTGTCTGTGATGGTGAAAGAAGGAACGATTGCCGAACCGGTGTATGTCACGGATCCCGCTGTGACGGTTACGTTATCCGAGTCAAAACATCTGCACACATAGATATCAAGGCTGTCTGTTGCTCCTGAGATTGCTGAAGAAGTGGATGTATCATAAACATAGAAGGTAAGAGCGGATACAAGCCCCCTGGATGCACCCGTCATGGTGATGGTATTTGCTGAGTTGTCTATATCAACAGTGACATATCCGTCGGAATAAGATTCGCTTCCGTCGGAGAACGCCAAATAAGCACCTGTGTCAGGTGCGTCCGAAATAGTAAAATCCACTGTTGTCGAGTTTGGCATGTCAGTGGTTTCTTTATCTGCATTTTCTGCGACAAAAACATCTTTGTCGTCATCGTCGATAGAAACCGTCGTAGATGTGTCCGCATATACCGTCATAAGTGAATAGTCCGGTAACGAACCTACCATGCAAAACGCCAATACAAATGCTGTAATCTTTTTCAATTTTCTCTTAACCATCCGCCACTCCTTCTCAATATGACCGCCTCCCCATATCAACTAATTAAGACCGTCAATCGATAGGTTTATTTATTATTCAAAATGTTGTACATTCATAGCAGAATATACACTATCATTTGTTATATCGAAATTTCATTATTAATATATTATAGTACTATTGCACCATTTCTTACAATATTTTAGTACAAATTTTTGTATAAAATGCGCTTTTTCAACTTTTTGTAACGCTTATGGAGATTTTCATGGACCAAAATACCAATTTTTCACTGTACGTTATTGCCCACAAATCCTTTAATGCACCGCCGTTCAAACTTTATGTTCCTATTCAGGTTGGTGCCGCGCTAAACGATGATCTTGGTATCCTCCGCGATGACGTCGGCGATAACATCTCAACCAAAAATCCAAACTTTTGCGAACTCACAGGTATGTACTGGATTTGGAAGAATGTAAAAGACAAAACGGTCGTAGGCATCTGCCACTACAGGCGATACTTTATAAACGATAAAGGTTTTCTTCTGTCCGAGAATGAAATTCGCGACATTCTTTCAAAAAAAGATATCATAACCAGCAAGATGATAACCCTTAACAATTCCTACTACTACGGATTCAGTGTGAATCATCATGCAAAAGATTTAGACATAACAAGAGATGTCCTCTCCGAAAAGTATCCCGACTACATTCCTTTCTTTGACGAGCTTGTAAACGGGCCCCATACATACTTCGGAAATCTTATAATATGCGAAAAAACTCTTTATGACAACTATATGTCATGGCTTTTTGACATCCTTTTTGAAGTCGAGCGAAGAGTAGATATGACAGGATATGACAATTACCAGAAGAGACTCTATGGTTTTTTGTCCGAATTTCTGCAGACTGTATATATAAAGAAGAACAACCTGAAGGTTCATGAGTGTATGATCGGAATGTCCGGTGAAAAACACGAAACCTTCACCTTGCGCAAATCCATGGAAAACGCATTTCTTGCCGGTGATTATATGAAGGCAAAGTCTCTTTTCAACGAGGCCTTCAAAAAGAGAAACGATCTTCTCATGGAAGCCTCAGATGTCAACGGCGAGCTCAAATTGTGTATGCAGATCATCTCCACATGCGAATATGAAGCGGCAAACAATCTCACACCGATTCTTGAAAAAGAGCGTGATACAGACAATCTTTTTGCCTTTTTTATACTCTTAAACCGCTTTTTAAATGAAATATTGTGGAAAACCAAAGATATCCACATTTCTTATGAATCATTCTTAAATTACGTAAAAATGCAGCCTGACAATTCATTTGTCGCAAATTCGAGAAACGTTGGAAAATCAAGGTTTATAACACTTCTAGATGAGGAAAATTTCAAAATTGCAAGGCTACTTGCACAGAGATGAATAATCCATTATTTATCTGAATTATTGTTCAATTTTTTCACAATTTCGCATTTTATCAACAACTTTTCCACGTTTTCCACATGTAATTGTGACATAGGTACCGTTTTACAAATATAAACGTTAATTTTATAACATGTTTATTTTTTCTTTATAAACTTCAGATACGTTTCATTCCAAGAACAAACTTTGTTCAAATTTAACTGTTATATTATCAATATCACATAAAAGTGATAACAAAACACTTTTCATAACTCTCCCCAAAAAAAGCTGTCCGAAGACAGCTTTTTTTATTATTCGGATTCCGAAATCAATCCCCTCATATTGTAATAATTGAAATTTCCGGTGCAAAACAGTTTGTCATCATCACCGTATATCTTTATATCCGTATATACTAACTTATTTCCTGCGCGAAGAAGCTTCGCTTTACAATACACATATTCAGTGTCCATCGCCGGTGCCAGATAGCTCATGTGTCCGTCTACAGTTGTCACGAAATGGCCGCTCACATTCGCCGCGAGAAGACCGCCTATCGTATCTGCCATTGCATATACCGAACCGCCGTGCATTGAACCGTATCTGTTCTGATAATTTTCCTCAAACGGCATTCTGCCTGTTACATAATCATCTCCCGCATCAGTAATCTCAAGTTTGCAATACATGGCAAACTTATTCTTTGAGTTGAACTCATTTAGTTTTTCTACATTCATTGTTATCAATATCCAAAAATTCCTTCCAAGCTTTCATCGTTGTCGATCCATTCCTGCACATCAACAACCCGATATTCATCTTTCGTGTCTCTTATGTACACTTTTTCAATACCGGCATTTATTATCATTCTCTTGCACATGGAGCAGCTGCTGGAGTTCTTCACATACTCACCCGTAGGCACATCGATTCCCACCAGATAAATACTGCTGCCCAAAAGTTCTTCTCTCGAAGCACTTATAATAGCATTTGCCTCTGCATGCACACTCCTGCAAAGCTCATATCTCTCCCCGCGCGGTATTTTAAGTTTCTCCCTTATACAAACACCGTAGTCGCTGCAGTTTTTTCTTCCTCTCGGCGCTCCGACATAGCCCGTGGATATGACTTCATCATTTTTTACTACAACCGCTCCGTACAGTTTTCTTAAACATGTACCTCTCTTTGAGACAACTTCGGCCAAATCCAGATAATAATTTATCTTATCCCGTCTTGCCATGCGAAACCTCCTTTATCCATCAAAAAATTTCTTAATCTAAGCCACAAGCCCCATCGTGTTAATGAGAAGAATCCAGCTGAGTCCATAATATGTCACAACGGCCACAAGGTCGTTTACCGTGGTTATAAGCGGCCCGGATGCGACAGCGGGATCCACATCAATCTTCTTGAAAAACAGTGGTATAAGCGTACCGACAGCGCTCGATATGACCATTGCCACAAGAAGCGCACCGCCTATACAGCCGGAAACCGCATATGCAAATGCAAATGTCTTCCCTTTTGCCACTACTATATAAAGACCGACAAGTACAAATGATGCGATCCCAAGTATAAATCCGTTACAAAAACCGACTCGAATCTCTTTTAGTACGAGCGAAATCTTCTGCTTTGTGGTCAGATTCTCATCGACAAGCACTCGAATCGTAACGGCGAGTGACTGCGTTCCGACATTTCCTGACATGTCCAGTATAAGCGACTGAAATGCCATGATCAAAGTGAGCTGAGATACCACAGCCTCAAACAGTCCCACTACCGAAGATACTACCATACCAAGTCCCAAAAGAACAAGCAGCCACGGCAATCTCTTTCTCATGCTCTCGCCTATTGGTTCCTCCAGATCTTCCTCTGCGATAAGACCTGCCAACCTGACGTAATCTTCTCCCATCTCATCATCGATAACCTCGATGACACTCTGAGATGTGATCACTCCCAAAAGATGGTTTGAATTGTCAAGTACCGGAATCGAATCTTCCGAGTAGTCCTTCAGTTTCTCGATACAATCATCAATCTCCTCATGCCCGTATACATAAGGATATGATGTCACTATCAAAGTCTCAAGGCTTGTATTCTGTCTTGCAATGATAAGTTCTTTTAAATCTATCGCTCCGTAATAATCTCCATTCTCATCAACAACGAAGAGAGTTGAGATATTGTCATTTTCCGATGCCTGTGCAACCAGCTCACTCATCGCCTGTTTTATTGTCAGATTCTCACGTATAATTATACAGTTCGTCGTCATTCGACTTCCTATCTCATCCTCATCAAAGGATGCTATAAGTGCGATATCTTTTCTTACGGACTCATCCAAAAGATCGATGAGCAACAGTCTCTTGCTCTTGTCTATCTCCCTCAATATATCAACCGCGGTATCAGGCTCCAGCTCGGAAAGGATCTCCGCAGCTTTTTTTAGATCCATCTCCTTGAGATAACCGCTGGCTTCTTCCTCCTCGGTATACTCTAATATCTCAGAGAGCATATCGGTGTCAAGAATACGATAAAGCTTTGCCCTCTCGGCAGTCGTCAGTTTCGGAAGTATCTCCGCTATATCATTCTCATGATAATTGTCGAGTTCTTTTCTTATTATCCTTGGAGAAATTGTGCTCCTGATTATTCCAATAATCTCTTTTTCATAATCAGGCTTTGCGACAAATTCTTCATCCTCATCTGACTCCTGCTGATTATCGCTGTCAAGATTTCTCTCCAGTTCTTTTACATCTATATTTTCTTTTGCATCGGACTTCTCGTCATCGGCACGTCTCTTGCCCGAATCTTTCTCCGCTATCTCATGTTCCTTCTCGATGTCCTCGTGAAGGTTTTCTGCTCTGTATTCTTCCGACACGCGTCTGTCCTCCTTTCCCATCAAAACCATAAGGCGTTATTTGCACGCAAACAACATACACGAACCAAAACCTTAGTTTTACATCCGTGCACCTAAACTAACCGGTTTTATCCGGCTTTTTAAAGTTTCAAAATCTTATTTAAATTTTTCAACAATTGATTTGAAAACCGTCCTGATACGGACAAGGAAACAGCTATCTCACAGAACGGACAACTTCTCTATTCCCTGCCGTCTTTCGACCTCGTTCATGACTATCACAATTGTCCATTCCGTTCACCTGCCTTTATAATTGAATTTATATCTTTAGATTTATATGTGCATTAGACACGCTAATTATTATACATCTATACATATAAAAATCAAACTTTTTTTAATCACGCTTTTATATTATTATGCTTATAGACTTTTTTTAGAAATGAGGATTTATGCATATGAAACTATATATTATTCGTCACGGTGAGACTTTATGGAACAAGGAAAAACGTCTTCAGGGAAGAACCGATATAGAGCTTTCCGACGAAGGAAAACGTATAGCCTCCCTCTCATCTGAAGGGATGAGAAATATCCCGTTCAGTCATATTTTTTCAAGCCCTCTAAAGCGTGCGCTCCTTACCGCTGAAATCATACGAGCGGACAGGCCAGTTGATATCGTAAAAGATAACAGACTACTTGAGGTCTGTTTCGGAAAGTACGAGGGACAGGTCATCTCAAAAACCGATGACAGCAACATTGCAAATTTCTTTAAGGCTCCCGAACTGTACCATCCGGAGGGAGGCGGCGAAAGCTATAAAGATATCTATGCCCGCTGCACGAGTTTTGTGGATGAAGTTTTAATCCCTCTCTCAAAAAAAGAACCCCACGCCGAAGTTTTGATTTCCGGTCATGGGGCAATAAACAAAGGTATTATCGCAGTTCTTATGAACAAACCTGTAAAAGAATACTGGTCTGGTATTTTCATGGACAACTGCGCCGTAAATATTTTTGAATTTTCCGACAAGAATGTTTCACACCTTGAAGAGTGTAAATACTTCTACTAAGCTCTGTCCTCGAGATTGACATATGGAACATGAGTACCGACATACTTGTATGCAGGTCTTATTATCTTGTTTCCGTTTATAATCTCCTCGAGACGATGCGCACTCCATCCCGGAATACGTGCCATTGCAAATATAGGAGTGAAGAGTTCCTCCGGAATGCCAAGCATGTTGTAAACAAATCCGCTGTAAAAATCGACATTCGCACAAACATTTTTGAAAATATCTCTTCTCTCCATTATGAGCTTTCCTGCGAGCTGTTCAACTCTCTCATAGAGTTTAAACTCATCTTCTAAGCCTTTTTCTTTGGCAAGAAGTTTTGCAAATCCCTTGAGTACAACCTCTCTAGGGTCTGAGAGTGTATAAACGGCATGACCCATACCATATATAAGGCCACTGTGGTCGAATGCTTTCTTGTCAAGTATCTTTATCAGATAATCGGTTAGCAACTTCTCATCTGTCCAGTCTTTTACATTTTCTTTGATATCCGCAAACATATTTTGAACCTTAAGATTTGCACCACCGTGTCTCGGTCCTTTGAGCGATCCTATTGAAGCTGCGATTGCGGAATAGGTATCTGTTCCCGACGAAGATACAACATGTGTTGTAAACGATGAGTTGTTACCACCACCGTGCTCTGCGTGAAGAATAAGTGCTATATCAAGAACTTTTGCCTCTAATTCAGTGAACTTTCCATCCGGTCTTAACATGTGAAGAATATTCTCCGCCAATGAATATTCCGGCTTAGGATTTCTGATCATGAGTGTTCCGTCTTTTCTGAAGTGAACATATGCATGATATGAATACACTGCAATGAGAGGCAGCTTGTTTATAAGCTCAAGACTCTGTCTAAGCACATTGTGTGTCGAAAGATCATCCGGCTTCTCATCATAGGTGTACAAAGTGAGTACACATCTTTGAAGGGCGTTCATTATATTGCCGTTTGACGCCTTCATGACAACATCCCTGGTAAATCGTCCTCCCAGTGTCTGAAGTTCTGACATAGCATATATAAAACGCTCCAGTTCTTTTTTGTTCGGAAGTTTTCCGAACAACAGGAGATATTCTATCTCCTCAAAGCCGTATCGTCTGCCGTTTTGTCCTTTTATGATGTCCTCGACATTTACTCCCTGGTAAAAGAGTTTTCCGTTACAAGGAATGGATTTTCCGTTTATTACATCGAATCCAATTACGTCGGAAATCTCTGTCAGTCCTGTCAGGACACCTTTTCCGTTTGAATCTCTGAGCCCCCTCTTTACGTCATATTCAACATAAAGATTTTTGTCGATTTTTCGAACCTCTTTGAGTTCGTTGCTGTACCGGTTGACATCTTCGACAAGATCCCCAAGATCTTCAAGGGCTGTCATTTCTACATCTGATTTGTGCATATCTCCATCTCCAATCCCAAACAACATTTGCGATTAAGTTTAGCATTGTGGAAATAATCTGTAAATAGTTTTATTATTCAGTCAAATGTTCATGCCCCAGTGCAATGATCGAACGAACGTGGTCATCTGCCAGTGAATAAAAGACCGATTTGCCTTCCCTGCGGCTCTTTACAAGCTTGTTCTGCTTAAGTATTTTCAGCTGATGAGATATTGCCGACTGAGTCATATTCAAGACCTCAGCCAGGTCGCACACGCACACCTCAGCCTCAAAAAGAACATAAAGAATTCTTATCCTTGTAGAATCTCCGAATATCTTGAAAAGCTCTGCAAGATCGTAAAGTTCATTTTCCTCCGGCATTTTCTCATTCACTATTTTTAAAAGGTCTTTATGTATGCAATTCTCATCGCAAAACTCTATTTTATCCAACTCTTATCTCCTCTTTATCATCAAAGCTCTGACTGCATTCAAAACTGCTATGACCATAACCCCGACATCGGCAAAAATGGCAAGCCACATGTTCGCAAGCCCAAGAGCGCCAAGCAACAGGCAAGTAAGTTTAATGCCTATTGCAAAAACTATATTTTCATATACTATTCTAAGACATTTCTTGGAAATTGATATGGCCTCAGCAACTTTTATCGGATTATCATCCATAAGAACGATATCCGCCGCCTCTATCGCCGCATCACTGCCCATGGCTCCCATGGCAATTCCGACATCCGCTCTGGACAAAACCGGTGCATCATTTATACCGTCTCCGACGAAAGCCACCTTTTCATTGTCAGGGGTTGAATTTATTATATTCTCCACTCTCTCGACCTTGTCACCCGGAAGGAGTTCGCTATGTACCTCATCGATACCGATTTCACCCGCTACCGTTCTCGCAACCTTGTCGAGGTCTCCGGTCAACATGACATTCTTTTTTATTCCTGCCTTCTTGAGGGAAGAAAGTGCTTCCTTGGAGTCTTCTTTGATCTCATCGGATATGATTATACATCCGGCATACGCACCACCTATCGCCACATGCACAACCGTTCCCGTTGTATCAAAATCTTCACACTCAAGTCCTTTTTCTCTCATAAATTTGAGATTTCCGCATATCACTTCCACATCATCAAAGTTTGCACTGACGCCATGTCCGCTTATCTCCTTAACATCTGAGAGCCTGTTTTGGTCTATCTCCTTGCCGTATGCGGCAAGGATGCTCCTACTTATCGGATGCGATGAAAAGCTCTCCGCATAAGCGGCAGCCTCAAGGAGTTTTTCCTCACCGCAATCTAAAGGTCTTACTTCTGAGACTTTAAATACTCCCTTAGTCAAGGTTCCTGTCTTATCGAAAATAATATATTTTACCTTGGAAAGTGTCTCAAGATAGTTTGATCCTTTTATGAGAATACCTCTTGAGCTAGCCCCTCCTATTCCTGCAAAAAAGGTGAGCGGAATGCTTATAACAAGCGCGCATGGACAACTTATAACAAGAAATGTAAGTGCCCTGTATATCCACTGTCCCCAAAGTGCATCCATCCCGATAATCATCCTTATAACCGGTGGAAGAATCGCAAGTGCCAGTGCACTGTAACATACGGCAGGTGTGTAATATTTTGCAAATTTTCCGATAAAGTTTTCGGACTTCGATTTCTTTGAACCCGCATTTTCAACCATATCGAGAATCTTTGATACGGTCGACTCTCCGAATTCTTTTGTTGTCTTTATCTTGAGCAGAGCATTTTGATTTATGCATCCGCTTATGACATCATCGCCGATACATACTTCTCTTGGAATGCTCTCTCCGGTGAGTGCTGCAGTGTCGACAGTTCCTTCGCCTTCTATGACAACACCATCAATTGGAACTTTCTCTCCGGGTCTTACCACGATCACAGACCCAATCTCGACCTCGTCGGGATCAACTGTCACTATCTCTCCGTCCCGCTCAAGATTTGCGCTGTCAGGTCGTATATCCATAAGTTCACTTATGTTTCTTCTGCTCTTTCCGACTGCATATCCCTCAAAAAGTTCGCCAATCTGATAAAACAGCATAACAGCAACACCTTCAGTGTATTCTCCCAGAGCAATAGCTCCGACCGTCGCTACAGACATCAAAAAATTCTCATCGAAAACCTGTCTGTTTTTTATTCCTCTAAATGACTTCTTTAATATGTCATATCCGACTATCAGATACGGAATCATAAACAGGCAAAACCTTAGATATCCTTCCGTAGGGATAATGGAAAATACTATGACAAGTATCGCCGATATTATTATTCTGACAACGTTTTTCTTCTGTTTCTTACTCACCTTAAAATCTCCGTCCGCTTCTGCAATATTCTTTCCAGCATTTATACTTGCTATCTTAGATGTAAACCTCGAACTCATCCTCAATCTTTTTGCAGTTTGCTCTGACTTTCTCCATAACGGATTTCACGTCTACGCCTTCTTCAAACTCTACATTCATTTTGAGGGCCATAAAGTTTACCACTGCATCTTTTACGCCTTCTGTCTTCTTTGTAGCCTCTTCCATCTTGTTTGCACAGTTTGCGCAATCAACTTCAATCTTGTA
>JAILHT010000119.1 GCA_024695665.1 Lachnospiraceae bacterium | reverse complement strand
ATGAATACAAAGGTTACAATACACAATGTTCTCATCTGACTATAAACAACTTCTTCCACAAAAACAGATGTCTCCAACACACTAAAGGGGATCAAAAACAGTGACAGGACAACATATTCCACTCAATAGAAAATACAAAGGGTTATACGCTATATTTTTCAATCTCTGTGTTTTCGACAAACTCTGCTTTGAGTTCACCTAGTCTTGCAAAGTGGTCTCTGTGTCTATGAGCCTCCAACACCTCCGCATCGCGCCATATTTCCGTTAGAAGAAGCTCGTCTACTTCGACACCAAAGGAATATTCATACCGGATGCAGCCCTCCTCGGCCCGGCTCAGCTCACCGATATGATTTTTTCTTATAGCATCATAAAAATTTTCTCTGCATCCCTGTTTGCATTTGTATCTCACTAACAATATGAACATATTCATTACCTCTTTCCGTTTGCGATAACCACATTTATTGGCTCAATCTCAATTTTTTCCCATACATTTTCAACAACATAAGGTTCGTTGGCTATGTACTCATCAAGTTCCTTGCGGCTCTCAAAATCAAGGATAAGGGCCGATCCTTTCATTTTTCAGGTGTCATCCAACAGCCCACCTGCGGTAATGATATGCTCACTCAGGTTCTTCATCCCCTCAAGATGACGTGGGCGTACCTCCATACGCTTGTCCAGCTTTCCCTCGCCATCATACGCTCTTATTAAAAATTGCATTCTTCCTTCTCCTTCAAAATTTATTTGTTCTAATCTTCTTTATTCGCATTAGCTAAGTGGTATCCATCAATCCGGCTGTTGCCCATCGTGAGCTTTCCATGCACATTCCGTAAGTTGCATGTCTGTGAACACAGCCTTAAAGCTTGAGTCCTCCGGACTACAAGCATATACCCCAAAAGAGATAGTTCCTGCGCCTTCCCACATATGGCAAACTCTCATCTGAGAAAACTCTTTTCCATTGTAAGAGCATTCGATACAAAAATCATCTTCTCGTCTGCTGAACCTGTACCACATTTCTTTTACATCCGCAGGTATTGCGGTGGTTGACCAATCAGAGTATCCATGATTTGTGACAACAGCACCAAGATGCTGAAACTTTTCATTTTCATACTCAACAGATGCCTTGAGCCAATTCTCTGAATCAAGATACATGACTATACCACACTGATCAAACCGGTGATGGCTGTCAGCAAAGTTCGTCTTCACTGTAAATGAAAAATATTTTTCCTCTGTTTCCATCTGGAACACAGGAGCATTGTCATTTCTAAAATGGTAATATGTTCTCTGCCAGAGATCTGTGTTTGGCCCCGTTGTCACTTCAATGCCATTTTCTGTAATCTTATACTCCTTTGGTTCCCTAAGCCATTTCATCTTTTCAATCATTTTGATTCTCCCCCTTAAGTGCTAGTTCTTTTATCCCCTTTCAGATGATAGTATACGCTAAAACTATTTTATGCAATAGAATTTGATGGTACTTTTTCTAAAGAAACAGGAGATGGACTGATTATCCATCTCCTGCTAACTATACGATGCTTCTCTTAGTATAAACTCAGTCTTATGTCGTGGTTCAATGTAGTGGAACTCCTCATTGCGGATAAGTTTCTTTACCATCTTCTGGTTTTTCTCCGGCACGCAATAGGTAATCAGTTTATCTAACATCTCCGACCTTTTTTTAGTAAATATTCTACTGTCCAAAAGGATCTTGCATAAAGCTAAGACCTCACTGTTGGTAAGCCGAATCTTATATAACGTTTCAAGACGATATCCTTTTTGCGCCCTGTCGTAAACCATATTATTCACTACACCGGTTGTCTCAGCATCATTCCCCAGAAAACTTCGAATATCATCGATATCTCGTTGTATACTCCGCGCATTCACGCCATATATCTTTGCTTCTTCTGCTTTGTTTACTATGTATCCATCTGCCAGCTTAGAATATATCTGTAGTACACGAACGACTTTATCCCCTTTTATTAACTCTTCCATGCCGCCTCCATAATGTATTTCACGGTTCTAGAAAGGTTTTTCACCCCCTGACCGGACGCATGTTTTTTATGCGATAAAAAAAACAAGAATCGCAATCATTTTCTGTCATAAAATCTAATTGTTTTGAGTTGTCAGCCTTTCTGACACTCAGCTCACAGCTTCCGTTATTTATACTTAATGCATACAGGATCTTCATCTCACTGTCAGTACTGTATTTCCAGCATGTCCATAAGTCTTTTAAATGTATCCTGTCCGTCCAGACAGGTATCGGTAAGCCAGCCCTTTTCATCTCTCCATTCGGAAAGACCTCTGTAATAGTAATTTTTTTTCGCATCTTCGATGATAAAAGGTATCACACCATGCCTCAGGCACTCCTTAAAAGCCACAAGGCGCCCTACTCTTCCGTTTCCATCCTGAAACGGATGTATATACTCAAACTCGGCATGCAAAGCTATGATATCCTCTACAGTGACATTTTCTTTGGCATTGTAATCCTTTAGCAAAGCCATCATGTGCTTATGAACATCCGATGGTTTGGATGTTTCTCGACCGCCCACTACATTCGCACGTTTTTTATAATCACCAACTGCAAACCATCCGAGCGCCTGATCCTTCGTATCATGCTTCAAGATATAATGCAAATGTTTAATTATTTCCTCTGTCAGCTCATCCTCTGCCACATCTATTACATAATCAATTGCACGGAAATGATGTACTGTTTCCAACACATCATCTACAGGGATACCGTCATCCGCATCAATAGTATTAGTCTCAAAAATCATCCTTGTCTGATCCTCAGACAGCTTACTTCCCTCAATATGGTTGGAATTGTATGTCATTCTGACTTGTAGTTCATGATATAGTCCTCCCGGAAGCTTCATCTCTTTTTCGTCCCTGAGCAACTGTAATATCCTATTTTCAGAAACTTCCTTCATCAAGAGTTTCGGATCCGTGCCAAGATAATCTGCTATCTTTTGTAAACTCCGATTTGAAAGTTTTTCACCTTTTCCTATCTTTGCTATGGTTCTGGTAGAGAGTCCAAGTTGTGTCGAAAGTTCTGTCTTTCCGATCCCTTTATCTTTAAGAGTTTTTTCAAGAATATCATATGAAATCACATGCTCACCTCCCTAAAATCTTTACTTATCATATCAAAAACGTGGCATAGAGTAAAGATTTTCGCAAGATAATGTCCTAAAAGTAAATAAATCTCCCTAATCCTGATTTCTTAAAACAATAGTGTCATTCTCAAACCTCATTATATATAGAAAAAACAGGAGATGGACCTATTTATCCATCTCCTGCTAAGTAAATATTATATCAACTCTTTTTCTTCTTTAAATAAACATAGAAACCAAGGTTTCAATTACCTCAAATATTCGATTAGTACAACTTCGCACCTGCCGGGATGTGGTTGTCTACCATAATAAGGTGAAGTTCCTCATCCTCGCTGTCCTTCAAGTTGTTTACCGCTGAAAGAAGCATTCCGCAGGAATCGATTCCCATCATCTTTCTTGGTGGAAGGTTTGTGATTGCGATGAGTGTCTTTCCGACAAGCTCTTCCGGCTCATA
>JAILHT010000008.1 GCA_024695665.1 Lachnospiraceae bacterium | reverse complement strand
GAAATGACTGCAGATCATCAGATGGCGATATGTCATTTGAGACAGTAGTATAAAATACAATGCGGTCACTGAAAGATAGTTTATGGTATGAACTTATCACGTTTTTTAAGTCTGACATCCGCAAAGCCTCCGCAAGAACGTCTGTTTGGTATTTTGATTATACAGAACGTCTGTTCGAATGTCAACCATAAAAACGAAAAGAGCCATTCTTATTTAATGTATTTGTCAATATCCCATTCTAAATATAGCGGAATATTGTAAGTTGTGGTAAATTCGCAAAGATTCTCAGCTATATTTTTTCGAGATAGCTTTAGCCCCTTCTTAGGTTTGTATTTCCTGCAAAACTGCTTATAACTTTTTGCCTGAGTGTTGTCTGCAGCTTTTACTTCTACCGGAACAATCTCCCCTTCTTCCTCATAAATAAAATCCACCTCTGCTGTATTCCCGGAGCGCCAGAAAAATGGTGATTTTCCCAATGACTTTAATTCGTTCAAAACATAGTTTTCTGAAAAAGCTCCTTTATATCTTATGTATAGATCTGATTCCTCCAGGATTGTATTTGCAGATACTTTAGATTTAGCACACAACAATCCAATATCAGACATATAAACCTTAAAATACGTTTTGTCAGCTGCACCTACAAGTGGTATTTCCGGTTTCTCTACTAAATCCGCTTTAATTAACAATCCGGCATCAACCAGCCATTGTAAAGCATCTTCCAGTTCTGCAGAACGCTTTCCTTCTTTTACATGCGAAAAAATAAACTTATTATTCTCTTTTGCCAGTTGCACCGGAACGGAATCCCAAATCCAGCGAATTTTTGGAACATCAGTAAGTGGTGCATGCTTTGAAAAGTCGTCTGCATAATCATGTAGGATTTCATTTTGCACCTCTTCAACTTCAGCGTAATCATGTGTCAGTGTCCAAGTCTTAACAGCTTCCGGCATACCTCCAACAATATAATATGCCTTAAGTAGTTCTTCCATTGGAACAGAATATAATTTCGGTATTTCACGGTCCGTTGGCCACTCTTTAAAAGTATCAATTAAATCTGCTCTATCATTTGCGATAATAAATTCTTTAAAACTCATTGGATAAAGTTGCAATCGATTTACTTTTCCTACCGGAAATGAAATCTGTTTCTTTTTCAATGCAACACCTAATAATGAACCTGCACATACAATATGTAAGTCCCTCATTTGCTCACAAAAGTACTTTAATGAGGTAATCGCTCTTGTACATTCTTGAATCTCATCAAAGAACACTAATGTTTTTCCCGGAATAATCTGAGTTTTAAAATGTCGCTCCAACTCCTTTATGATCCTATTAACATCAAAGTCGTAGTCAAAAACTGATGAAAGAGTTTCTTCTGACTCAAAGTTAATATATACATAACTCTCAAAATTTTTACGAGCGAACTCATCTACAATGTAAGTTTTTCCACACTGTCTTACTCCGGTTAAAATTAATGGCTTTCTTCGTAGCTTATCTTTCCATTTTTCCAAATCATTTAATATTTCTCTATACATATTACGCTCCTAACACCTATCGCCTACGAAGCAATTATAGCAAAAGTCCTATGACATTTGCAAATATATATGCAAATGTCATAGGACTTTATGTTGGATTTTATGTTAAGAGAATCTTCCCCTTGGACTCCATGGTTTGCTGAATAGGGATTTTTACTTCCTGTTTGTAAGAGTAACTTCTTGTGAGCCAATTTTTGCAAGAGTAACTCCAAAAATCGCACCTTGAAAACAGAATTAAATTTTGCAAAAACAGCCCAAATCGGAAGTTTCTATTACAAGGGTAGCATTTAGTTTTACAAATGCCTTGAAAACAAGGTTTGCGAAGTGGTACTCTGTTCCTGAGATCAGTCTTTATTGCATGCAAATAAGAAGTCGTCGCTTCGTTTGCACATTTGCAAGGGAAACTTCCACTTCGGACCTTGACATATTTATCAGGAGACGGCATGGTGTTAGTTTTACTTCAACAGTTCAGGTTTGAGAATGATCTCATTAGCGGGAATAGCCTGCATCGTCAGTGCTGAGGCTACTTCCTCACCATAAAAGAAGCTGAACAGTTGATGGGCTG
>JAILHT010000073.1 GCA_024695665.1 Lachnospiraceae bacterium | reverse complement strand
CTGATTGCAATTATGATTCTTGTAACCGCTGTACCGTTGTTTTTGGCAGTTATTATCAGTTACAATACTTCAACAAGTAAGGCAAAAGCTGATGCTTTGGAACTTTTGGATGCGAATGCAAACTATGTTGCGGCTGAGTTCAGCAGTATAGTGGAAAGTAATGTCATAGCATTGAAATCATTTGCTGATGCGCCTAGTACTATAACTTATATGAATACGTATGGAACTGATGAACAGGACATACCTACAGATGTTATTCTCGCAGAGATGGACAAGATCAACGAGAATATCGGAGATGGAAATACCAGCTGTATTCTTTCTCTTCCGACAGGAGAACAGCTTATAAGAACCGACAGGCTGGAACTTGTTAATATCGCGGATAGAGACTATTTTATCGATTGTACGACAAATCTTGATGTTGCGGTATCGGATATCATTGTCAGCAAATCTGCCGGCAATCGTATAACAATAATCATTGTTCCTATATTCGACGATCAGACAGGAGAACTTATAGGAACAATCCAGAGAAGTTTTGATTTAAATAACCTGCATGAGTTTCTTGCGGCAAATATCGATGATGGATATATTACAGATACAACAGGTATAGTTGCGGCGCATGCCATGCATGAGATTACAACAGAGGATGAGCCTGAGGATCACAGTGATTCACCGTTTATGACCTCAACCGAATCGGAGGGGCAATATGAGAGTATGGCAACCGGAAGTCTTGCATATATTTCATGGAAGAGAGAGCCGGTTACGGGATATATAATAGCTATCGCAGAAAAAGATTCAGTAGTTATGGCAGAGGCTGTTCAGTCAGCTATGATAGTCGTTGTAGTAGGTGTCGTTCTTCTTCTTGTGGCTATGGCTGTTTCATTTATTATGGCTAAGAGCTTTACAGAACCTATAGCTGAAGTCGGGAAAACCCTTATGGCACTTGCTGATGGTAGATTTGTAAGAACCGAGAAATTTGCAAAAAGAAAAGATGAGTTCGGTGCAATTTCAAATGCCACGAATTCAGTTATAGACAAACTGAGTGCAATTGTAACAGGAATCAAGAGTTCGGCTATGGAAGTAGGAGCTTCTTCGGAGGAACTTTCCGATATGGCAAATCAGATATCTCATACAGCAGAAGATGTTTCAAATGCCGTTCAGGAGATTGCAACAGGAGCTTCGCAACAGGCCGATGAAATCCAAGAAGCTACAGAGAATGTTGGAAGGATTGGAGATGCTGTCGGAGAAGTTCAGAGCTCTACAAATGATCTCTCATCACTTGCGGGCAAGATGAAAGAAGCGTCTGAAGTATCAAGCAATTCACTTCAGTCACTTCAGAGTTCTTCTGCAGAAATGACAGAAAAAATAGACGAGATATCAAATACTATTCAGGCTACACAGAATGCGGTCAACAGCATAAGTGATAAAGTCGAAGGAATTACTTCAATAGCTACACAGACTAACCTTCTTTCGCTGAATGCTTCTATTGAAGCAGCCAGAGCAGGAGAAGCGGGTAGAGGGTTTGCAGTTGTTGCTGAGGAAATCGGAAAACTTGCTGAGGATTCAAAGCAGATGGCTGATGATATCAGAAAAGAGATGGATATACTTCTTGAGCAGAGTGAAGCGGCGGTTGCAGCTGCAGAAGATGTTAAACAGGGTAATAATGATCAGCAGATAGCTCTAGGTGATACTTTGAGTGCTGTAAATGGAATGCTCTCAGATATTGGAAGCACTGTTGGCGGAGTTCAACTTATATCTCAGGGAGCAGATACATGCGAGTCTTCAAAGAACTCGGTTGTTGACACAATGAGTACGCTCTCAGCAATCTCGCAGGAGAATGCTGCATCGTCAGAGGAGACAGGAGCATCTATGCAGGAACTTTCCGCAACTGTTACAACTCTTGCCGGATCAGCAGATAATCTGAAAGAGATAGCTGAGAAACTTAACGAAGAGATGAAGTTCTTCAAGTCGTAATAACTTATAGTCATAATATTAATGATAAGCTAAATTAAAATTGCAGTAATAAACGGTTGAAAGCAAACTGGCTTTCAACCGTTTTTTTGTATTTTAGTTTTTACCTTTTTTTTACGTGCGTTGGATTATGGATTTTACGTCCTGAAAATAGAATAGCTATTGTCATCGCGAGACTAAGATACTTTTTGAATTGTAGGAGGCTATAAATGAATAAGAAAATGATTAAAAGATTGGCCGGCGGACTGTTGGCTATGGCATTGGTAGGAAGCACAATAGGCTGTGGAAGTTCAGCTAAGAATGAAAATACAACAGCAGAGAATCCTGATACCCAGGAAACAGAAGTCGTAGAAAGCGAAAACGCAGAATCGGAAACACAGGAAACGACGGCATCGGGTAGTCTATCACTTGCCGGAAGCACGTCGATGGAAAAATTGTGTGAGGCTATGAGCGAGAGTTTTATGGAAGCTTATCCGGGAATATCGGTTACTGTAGAGTACACAGGATCAAGTGCCGGAATAGAATCACTTGTCAGTGGCAGTGTTGATATAGGAAATGCATCGCGAGGATTGAAGGACGGCGAGACAGAGAGTGGAGCCGTAGAGAATATTGTAGCTATAGACGGTATTGCGGTAATCACAGACAAAGATAACCCGGCAACCGATCTTACAACCGAACAGCTGGTAAGTGTATATACCGGAACTGTTACAAATTGGAGTGAACTCGGAGGAAATGATGAGGCTATAGTGGTTATAGGACGAGAGGCCGGATCCGGAACAAGAGGAGCATTTGAGGAGATACTTGAAGTTGAAGATTCTTGCAGTTATGCGCAGGAACTTGATTCTACAGGAGCAGTTTTGGCAAAAGTGGCATCAACTCCGGGAGCAATCGGATATATTTCACTTGATGCGGTTGACGATTCCGTCACATCACTTTCTTTAAATGGAGTGGCTGCAACCGAGGAAAACATTGTCGCAGGTGAGTATATGTTGTCCAGACCTTTCGTGATGGCAACAATAGGTGAGGTATCGGCACAGAATGACATTGTCCAGACATGGTTTGACTATATCCGTTCCGAGGACGGTCAGAATGTTATCAAGAGTGTAGGTCTCATTCTTCCGGAATAAACAAGAGAGGGGCATCATGAAGAACAAAGCAAAGATTAATGCCGTAGAAAAAACAGCAAAATCAATATTTATGATTTGTGCCGTGATAGCAATCTTTGCAGTCTGTTCCATCACGATCTATATGATTGCAAAAGGTACCCCGGCATTGAAAAGTGTCGGGGTTCTTAAGCTGTTGTTTGGCACATCGTGGGCACCTACTGCAAATGAACCGGCTTATGGAATACTATATATTATTCTCACGTCCATAGTAGGAACAGCGGCAAGTGTTCTGATAGGAGTTCCGGTAGGACTTCTCACCGCGGTTTTTTTGACTGAAATTTCAAATAAAAAACTGGCGGCAATAGTGAATCCGGCAATTGAACTTCTCGCAGGAATACCGTCTGTTATATATGGTTTACTTGGACTTATGCTGTTGAATCCTTTTATGTACAAGATGGAAAAAATGATTTTCGAGGATTCGGACACGCACAAGTTTACCGGTGGATCAAATCTTATATCAGCGGTGATAGTACTGGCCATAATGATATTGCCTACGGTTGTGAATGTCTCCGCATCATCGCTTAGAGCGGTTTCCGCAAATTTGCGAGCCGCATCCTATGCACTTGGCGCAAGCAAAATACAGACTGTATTTAAAGTGACAATACCGGCCGCAAAATCAGGAATAATGACCGGTGTGGTTTTAGGTATCGGAAGGGCACTTGGAGAGGCAATGGCCATAAACATGGTAGCCGGAGGATCGGTACAGATACCGTTGCCGTTTAACTCGGTTCGTTTTTTGACTACACAGCTTGTGAGTGAGATGGGATATGCGGAAGGCGTTCACAGACAGGTTTTGTTTACGGTAGGCCTGGTGCTTTATATCTTTATAATGGTTGTCAATCTGGTATTGCAAAAATTGAGAAAGGGGGCAAATACGGATGAATGATAATAGAGATTTATCTTTTCAGTGGAACAGGAGAAAAATAAATGATGTTATCCTGTATGCACTTATTTACATTTGCGCCTCTTTATCGGTTGTGATACTTGTCGGAATAATAGCGTATGTGTTTATAAGAGGTGTAGGAAGTGTAAATATTGGCTTTTTGACTTCTGTCACATCTGTCCTTAAAGGAACTGTTGGAATAGCGGGAAATATTGTAAATACAGTGTTGATCATATTTCTCACAATGATTCTTGCCACGCCGATTGGCGTGGGGGCTGCCATTTACTTAAATGAGTATGCAAAACCGGGAAAACTTGTAAGTTTGATTGAATTTGCCACAGAAACATTGTCAGGTATTCCATCTATAATCTTCGGTTTATTTGGAATGATGTTTTTCGGACAGACATTAGGAATGGGATACTCACTTATAACAGGATCCTTGACTCTTATTCTTATGGTGCTTCCGCTGATAACCAGAAACACACAGGAAGCGCTAAAGACGGTTCCGGACGGGTATCGTCAGGGAGCAGTGGGACTCGGTGCAGGAAAATGGCACACAATAAGGACTATACTTTTGCCGTGTTCAATGCCTGGCATAATCACAGGAGTTATTCTTGCAATAGGAAGAATAGTCGGAGAATCGGCGGCTCTTCTTTTCACCGCCGGAAGTGCGAAAGCTTTGCCAAAAACCCTGACAGGTATTTTTTCGAAAATATTCGAATCAGGAGGGACAATGACGGTACAGCTTTACCTTTCCGCTACAAGCGAGGGAGATTTTGATACGGCATTTGCTATAGCGGTGGTTCTTCTGATTCTGGTATTTTTGATAAACATAGGAACTAAGAAACTGACAAAGAAATATGATGTGACGAGGGAAAAATAAGATGATGGAAACAGCCAAGATAAAGGTAAAAAAATTGAATCTTTATTATGGGGATAATCATGCTCTTAAAGATATAGATATAAAGATAAGACCGAAGGCAGTGACTGCTTTTATAGGGCCGTCGGGATGTGGAAAATCAACATTTTTAAAGACTCTTAACAGGATGAATGACCTTGTGGAAAATGTAAAGATTGAGGGGGAGGTACTTCTTGATGAGAAAGACATATATGCGCCCGGGGTTGACACGACAATTTTGAGGAAAAAAGTCGGTATGGTATTCCAACAACCGAATCCTTTTCCAATGAGTATTTATGACAATATAGCATACGGACCGAGAATACACGGAATAAAGGATAAAAGGAAGCTTGATGAGATAGTTGAGGAAAGCCTTAGAGGAGCAGCAATATTTGACGAGGTAAAGGATCGATTGAAAAAGAATGCTCTGGGTTTGTCGGGAGGTCAGCAACAGCGAATATGTATAGCCAGAGCATTGGCAGTTTGCCCCGAGGTACTTCTAATGGATGAACCGACATCTGCGCTGGATCCCATTTCGACGTCAAAAATAGAAGATCTTATGGAAGATCTCAAGAAGAAATATACGGTCGTTATAGTTACTCATAATATGCAGCAGGCGGTTCGAGTGGCAGATGATACGGCATTCTTCTTGCTGGGAGAATTGATTGAGTTCAGAGAGACGAAGCTTTTGTTTTCGTATCCGCAGGATAAAAGAACAGAAGATTATATAACAGGAAGATTTGGCTAGGAGGATGATATGAGAATAAAATTTGATGAGCAACTTAAGAATCTTAACAATGAAATGATTTCTATGAGTGCGATGATAGAAAAGGCTATACAGGAAGCTATAGACGCATTGCTGACACAAAACATCAAAAAGGCAAAGCAGATTATGAAAGATGATGAACTTGTGGACAGAGAGCAGAAAAAGATAGAGAGCATTTGCTTTCAGTTATTGATTCAACAGCAACCTGTTGCGAGAGACCTGAGGATCATAACTGCGGCTATGAAAATGGTCACTGATATGGAGCGAATCGGAGATCAAGCCGCTGATATTGCGGAACTTACCGTTATGTTGGCAAAGGATCCATACATGCCGAAGGTTGAACATATAAAAAAGATGTCCTTTGAGACAATAACAATGTTGATTAAAGCGGTGGAAGCTTATGTTGAACAAGATATGGAAAAAGCAAAGGAAGTAATCGAACATGACGATGTTGTGGATGAACTCTTCCTGCAGGTTAAAAACGAACTGATAGCTCTGATGAAAAAAAGTACAGGCTGTGAGGAACAGGCCGCGGATATGCTCATGGTGAACAAGTATCTTGAGCGAATCGGAGACCATGCATCAAATATAGCTGAATGGGTTATATTTTCTGTGGATGATCATGTTCGTGATGAATTTCCATCGTGAAAGGAATGATTGCATATATAAACATAAAGGATAATAAAAGATATGAGGGCAGGATAGCCCATAAAACAGAACAACATATCGTAGGTGGTAAAGAACGTAAATCTTACAATAAGCCAGGCAAAAAGGCCCAGGGCAGCGCAAAAAAGGCTGCTTAGGAAAAGCGCCAATCGGCATTTTTGTGTGGAACTTAAGTTTTTTTCGTCGATGAATGTCCAGAATCTTTTCATAGTTATTACCTCCTTTTTCTTAATATTTTAGGAGGAGAATGTAAAGACAGAAATCATGCAAATGTAATTATTATGTAAAACACATGAATTTTACATGGATTTTACAATTACAACCTCTTTGCTTTACAAAATGAAATTATGATTTAAGAGTAAAAGAATGATGATTAATGATTAAGAGGTAATAAAAATGGACATTTTCGGATTACTGACCATGATAGGGGGACTTGCCCTTTTCCTTTACGGAATGAATACAATGGGTGATGCTCTGGTGATGCTTTCAGGAGGAAAACTCGAGAAGATACTTGAGAAACTTACGGAAAAAAGAATAATGGCGCTCCTTTTGGGCGCACTTGTCACAGCTGTTATACAGTCGTCTTCCGCAACTACGGTAATGGTTGTCGGATTTGTAAACTC
>JAILHT010000060.1 GCA_024695665.1 Lachnospiraceae bacterium | reverse complement strand
CCTCAAGCAAATCGTCTGCAACCTTTTTGGCTTCTTCACCTGAGATTTCATCTGCAGGTTTTACTGCAGTCATCTCTCCTATGGGCTTTAGTTTTTCGACCAACTCTGCATACTGCTGCATAACTGCCTCATGGTTTTTATTTACCGATTCAATATCCTGATTACGGGAGGCGTCTTCAAGCATTTCAAAAGCTGCTCCAAGCTTAGTTGCACCGATCATTTTCGAATTACTTTTTAGCGCATGAACTGTAATGCAATAGTTCTCCCAATCGGCAGATGAATAGAATTCTTCGACTTTTGTTTTGTTATTCCCGTAGGATTTAAAATATCTCTGAACCGCGGAAATATATTTATCCCCACCACCGGTAAAGCCTTTACCTACTTCAACGTCCAGACCTATATCCTTTAATATTGAACAAGCGTAGTCCATAAACTCACCTACTCCAACGCATCTATAATCTTAGCGACAAGTTCGCTTTTCTTCGACGGCTTGATTACATAGCCTTCCGGCTTTAATTTCGTAATAGTCTCTATGACGATATTTCTCTCTTTGACTCCCGTAAGGAAGATAACCGGAACGTCCTCGATATCCTCATCAGCACGTATGGCTTTCAATGTCTCCGGTCCGTCCATTTCCGGCATGAGATAATCCAAAAGAATGAGATTCGCTTTCTTTTTCCTCTCAGGTTCGCTGTATGTATGTGGATTGTTGAACTCCTCAAGATATAAGGTGCCGGACTGTCTTTTTTCCTCAATCTCTTTTTCTATCTCGATAAGTTTCTCATAAAAGGTGAAAAGAGAAACCGGGGCGCGAAAGAAAATACACTTTTTCGAGTTCAGTGTATTTCATGAAGATTTTTTTATCGTCGTCGGACGCCACAACAAAAACGTGCATTGCACCGCTCCTTACCACCTCGGATAACATGTCATACATGCTCACTTCCTGTGCGGTCTCATCTCTCATGCATATGATGACAATATTTGGCAGTTCCGAATAGATAATGTCAAAAATTGTATGCCGATCCGGTTTGCATTTAATCGTATTGTAACCACGATCAGCCAGACAATGCTCGCTTATATCCTTGACTATTCTTTTGTTTTCTCCGGTTACCAGTACCTTTAGTTTTTCAGCCATAAATCCGTCCACTAATTCTCTTTTTGAATCTGTTTTAATTTGTTGTTGATAGTATTAATCTCTTTTTTATATATTGCGCTCATAATAGCCCAAATCATTGCATAGACAAGAATAAAGCATCCGTAAAATATCATTCTTCCGATGATGTCGCCTGTTTCAAACCAACACAAAAGATTGGAAACAAAAACAAACACAACCATCACTATGATGAAATGCATAACAGTGGCTTTTAAAAGCGGAATCTTATCATTATCATAAGTCAGAGTTTTTACACCCATTCCGACAACTCCAAGCAGGCCGTAGCACAAAAGCTCAATAGTAAACGAGAGAGTTACATTTCCTATTTTTTGTGCGAACTGTTCTCCATAAATGTGAAAACTGTCATCACCGGAAACAATTGAGCTTATGGCTGCTATGAATAATCCCACAAAAACCCCCAGGGAAAAGCCTATGGATGACATTTGTATAAATCTGCTTTTTATGCTCATATCATTCTACTCCTCCATGGTTTAAACTCTGTTCAAAAGGTCTTTTAATGCCTTTACACGTCTGCGGGAAACCCAACTCTCCTTCCCGTTGTCAAAGAGAACCGTGATAGTACCGCTAACCGAAAAGTCAAAACTTTTTACATGATAAAGGTTTATGATCTCCGACTGAGATATTCTGAAAAACCTTGAATCGTCCAGCTGTTCTTCCAAAGCGGAAAGAGCTGTCTTGGATTCAAAGCTTGCCTCATTTGTCTCAACCATAACTCTGCGATTCACAACCTGAATTCTGAAAATCTCCCGCTGAGGCATAAAGATCAGCTTGCCTCCATCGTAGGCAGCCACAGGCGACGTATCGGAGTGCGCCGCATTTTCTATGGCATAAACTATATTATCAACACGAGAATCATGCTTGTCAGCGTAAAGCTTCACAAGCAGGTCACGATACTTTTCATCTATGATTACATCAATATCTACAATATCTTTCATAGCATACATCCTTTCGCAAGAATTCTGTTTTATGATCATGTATGAAAATATAGTAATATATTTATGAGATTATTATCAAGTTGAAACAGTTGCTGTCTTCGGGTCAGCTGATTTCAATTCTCTTTATGCCTTTCATGAAAACGTCTCCTTTCCTATCTATAACTAGTACTTTTTTCACAGTATTCGTTATACACAAAAAAGGAGACGTTTTAAATAGATTATGTCTATTCGGTCGTTTTTCAGGTCTATTCGGTCAATAAAACAATCTTTTATTTCTTTATCTATTCTATGATTGTGCTGTAGATTTCAAAAAACGCACGATTTAAAAACCCTTGAACCACGAACTGTTCAAGGGTTTAACCTAAGCTACTAACGGGAGTCGGACCCGTGACCTCCGCATTACCAATGCGACGCTCTACCAACTGAGCTATAGCAGCATTTCCCGGCTTTCTGTCAGCCGACTTTGATAATATTACTATACCAATTCTAAAAAGTCAACGAATTTATACAAGTCTTTGTCTAACTATTTCATAAGCCAATATTCCGGCCGCAACAGAGGCATTCAAAGAGTCAATATCTCCCTTCATCGGAATTGATGCGATAAAATCACAATTCTCTTTGACAAGCCTTGACACTCCCTCACCCTCGTTTCCGATGACCATGCCGATAGCGCCTTTCAAATCAAGATCGTACATCACAGTTCCATCCATGTCAGCGCATACAAACCATACGCCTCTGTCCTTAAGTTCCTTTATCGTCTGGGCAATATTTGTCACCTTGACAACCGGTGTATAATTGAGTGCTCCGGCAGATGCTCTTGCAACGGTCCCGGTCAAGCCTACCGCATGTCGCTTCGGTATGATAACACCGTGCGCTCCGGCCTGATTTGCGGTTCTTATTATTGCTCCAAGGTTGTGAGGATCCTCAATTCCGTCAAGCACGAAGATAAAAGGAGCTTCCCCCTTTTTCTCTGCGAGAGCAAATATATCATCAATCTCAGAATAATCATAAGCTGCAGCAACCGCGATTACACCCTGATGTTTTCCCGTCTCTGATATCTGATCAAGCCTCTCTTTTGAGACAAAATTCACTATTGTGTCATGCTTCTTTGCCTCTCTTCTTATAGTCTGCATCGGACCATCCTTGCTTCCGTCGAGAATATAGAGCTTGTCTATTGTCTTTCCCGATCTGAAAGCTTCGATAACAGCATTACGTCCTTCTATCTTGGATGAATTCTCATTTATGTTTTCGTTTGTTCTGTCTTCCATATTAAATCCTAAACAATCACCTTATAATAATTTATTTGAGCTGTGCAAGTTTTGTGAGTTCCATCAGTCTGTCGGTCCTCTCCGTGAGGTATAGATATCCCAACAACGCCTCAAACCCCGTTGCTTTTCTGTAATCCGAAACCGATGCATTTTTTGCGGTTGTGAAGGATTTTGCATTCCTGCCACGCTTATATATGGCAAGTTCCTCCTCAGACAAAATATCCAAAAGTCCTTCTATTGCCCTGGCCTGGCTCTCTGCCTTGACTATCTTTGAAGTCTTCTGATGGAGCCTGTTAGGAGCTGTATTGCCCTTCTCAACAACCATCGTACGAATTATAAGATCATATATCGCATCACCGATATATGCCAGTGTCAACGGTGAGTATGTATTTATATCCTGCTCTTCAAGCTCGAAGGTATCACGAACAAGTTTTACTATGCTCTCTTCCACTTAACGCCCTCTCTGGTATCCTCAAGAACTATTCCTCTTGATAAAAGCTCATCTCTTATCTCGTCTGCTCTGGCGAAATTCTTTTCCTTTCTGGCATTCTGTCTCTCAGCTATGAGAGCCTCGATGTCAGAATCAAGAATCTCCTCCTCCTTGTCGACGATAAGTCCCAGGACATCTGTCAATTTGTGGAGGCTGTCGTTCAAGCTTCCCGCAAATGCCGCTGTGGAGGCATCATTCACCTCTACATTGATAAATTTAACGAACTCAAATATCGCTGCTATTGCATCCGCTGTGTTGAAATCGTCATCCATGGCAGTCTCAAACTTCTCGGTGAAACTCTCTGCGATTTTGAGTTTGTCCTTCTCATCAGCCGTCATTTCTCCGTCATTTTTTATTCCATCAAGTTTCTCAACAGCTGTCTTTATTCTCTCAAGTCCTGCTTTTGCAGAATCCATAAGATCTGCGCTGAAATTGAGCGGGCTTCTGTAATGTGCATTCAGCATAAAGAAACGAAGTACCTGAAGATCATACATCTCACTTATGCCTCTTACTGTTTTAAAGTTCCCGAGAGACTTTGACATCTTGACACCGTCAATATTGAGAAATGCATTGTGCATCCAGTATCTCGCAAACTCTACTCCATTTGCTGCTTCCGACTGAGCGATCTCATTCTCATGATGAGGAAAGATAAGATCCTCTCCGCCTGCATGGATATCAATCTTGTCCCCGAGATATCTCTTTGACATAACAGAGCATTCTATATGCCATCCCGGTCTTCCGTCACACCATGGTGATTTCCAGAAAGGCTCTCCCTCTTTCTTAGGTTTCCAGAGAACAAAGTCAAAATCATCCTCCTTGAAATCACCTGTAACCTTTATATCTCTGTGTCCGGCCTGAAGGTCGTCAAGATTCTTGTGTGAAAGCTTTCCGTAAGGCTTGAAAGAACGGGTTCTGAAATAAACTGTTCCATCCTTTGCTTTGTATGCATTGCCTTTCTTTTCCAGTGTCTCGATCATATCGATCATTCCGTCGATCTCTTTTGTCGCCTGAGGATGGGTTGTTGCAGGCTTGATATTCATGCCTTCCATATCCTTTTTGCACTCTGCAATATATCTCTCGGCTATCTCCTCGGAGCTTACGCCCTCCTCGTTTGCAGCCTTTATGATTTTGTCATCCACATCAGTAAAATTGGATACATAGTTCACTTCGTATCCCTTGTATTCAAAATATCTTCTGACCGTGTCGAAACATATCATAGGCCTGGCATTTCCGATATGAATGTAATTGTATACGGTAGGTCCACATACATACATTCTCACCTTTCCCTCCTCGATAGGCACGAATTCCTCTTTCTTTCTGGTCAAAGTATTAAATATTTTCATTTTGGTTATCTCTCCTTCTGTTAAGCTCCCTCAGGGCATTTTCAAGATCTATAACCCTGTTTGTAAGCTCAGAATTTTCTTTTTGAAGAACTGCTATATCTTCCTTGACAGGATCCGGCAAATGAATCTGATCCAGCTTGTCGCACGGATTGTCATCCGGTTTTCTCTTTACGATATGTCCCGGCACTCCGACGACCGTACAGTTTGGCGGAACCTCCTCTATAACAACGCTTCCTGCTCCGATTTTTGAATTGTCTCCTATTGTAAAAGAGCCGAGTATCTTTGCTCCTGCGCTGACCATGACATTGTTTCCTAAAGTCGGATGTCTCTTTCCGGTTTCCTTTCCGGTACCTCCGAGAGTAACTCCCTGATACAGAGTACAATTGTCACCTATCACAGCAGTCTCTCCTATAATAACACCGCTTCCGTGATCTATAAACAGTCCTTTTCCGATTTTTGCGCCCGGATGAATCTCTATTCCTGTCCTCTTTTTGGCTTTCTGAGAAATATATCTGGCCCAAAAATAATGACCTTTCTCATAAAGCTTATGCGCTCTCCTATAACTTAACATAACCTGAAAAGAAGGATATAAAAGAACCTCGAAAGGCGATTTTATAGCCGGGTCCCTCTGTTTTATTATCTCAAATTCCTCTTTTACATACTTGATAAATCCCATATTATGATCTTCCCTGCGAATCTATTTTCTGCATCCCGGGCAACCTTCACTCATTGAAAAAGGTGTGCTTGCATCCATAAATGACTCAAGCAAACATATTGCCTGAGAGGAGATTCCCTCCTCTGTTCCGGTAAATCCGAGTCCCTCCTCGGTGGTTGCCTTCACATTGATTTGATCAACCGAGATTTTTAATGTCTCGGCAATATTTTTTTCCATTTCTTCTATATAAGGTCGAAGCTTTGGCTTCTGAGCAATCACGGTTGCGTCGATATTTCCGATCACGTAACCTTTCTCCTCAATAAGCTCTCCGACTCTTTTAAGAAGCTCGATGCTTGATGCTCCTTTGTACTTATCGTCAGTATCCGGAAAATGTTTTCCGATATCGCCGAGCGCTGCGGCTCCGAGCATCGCATCCATTATAGCATGAAGAAGAACATCCGCATCAGAATGTCCCAAAAGCCCCAGTCTGTGTTCTATCTTTACACCGCCCAAAATGAGATCTCTTCCCTCAACGAGCTTGTGTACATCATATCCCATTCCTACTCTCATAATCAAAGCCTTTCCACTTCACAAACATTAAGTACATTATCGTTCACATAAAAACGAACGTCAAATCCGGCAAATTCAATCCCGTATCTTCTATCCTTATATTTCATATAAGAAGGTCTCGGATCGAGTGATAAAACCTTTTTTAAGGCCACTCTCTTCTCCATTGGAATCATCTCAAAAAGATCCTCGGGGAAAACCACCTCAAGCCTTTTCTCAACATATTCCTCTGCAAATCCGTTGGTCGCATCGATATGAGAATCGACATATTTAAGATAAGGTTTTATGTCATATATTGGTGTGTTGTCCAAAAGATCCGCTCCCGAGACATATATCAACGGTCCGAGTTTATCATCATTTTCAATTTTTAAAATCTTTACTGAGGACAATCCCAACGGGTTTGGTCTGTAAGGAGCTCTCGTCGCAAACACGCCTTTCCTCTTAGTCTTGTCGAGTTTTGGCGGATTGACAGTGGCCTTCCAGTTTTCCTTGATGCACTCCGAAAATCCGAAAATCAGCCACAGATAAGAGAAATCCTCGAGTCCCTTAATAGTGTCACTGTTTCTGAATTCATTTTCAAAAACGATAACTCCCTCAAGTTCACAGACAAGATTGCTCTGCCTAGGTATTCCGAATTTTGATGAAAAATCTGTCCTTATCCTCGCTATCGGTCGAATACTTATCTCGTCCATCTTCCACCTCTATATATCAGTCAATTCGAAGCGTAAATGTCAAAAGTCCGCCATCGGCAAATATCTCAACAAGCCTGTTGTCATAAACTATCTCTACACCACAATCTCCATCAGACACCCTCTCTGCGGAAAACTTTTGGTATTTGGCCTTGTCGAGCATCCCGCTCTTGTACTTGAGACAAGTATTATCCCTAATAATTGTAAGCATATTACCGTTCGTTTCAAGCACAATTTTCCCATCACAAAAACTTTTTTTATCAAACGGCTTCATTGTAAAGCTGTCTTTTAAAAGCGCATGACAATCTGTAACAAAAACACCAAAAGACAATCTTAAGCCTTGTTTTGTCTTTACAAGAGAAACCTTTCTCGGAAGTGTCATCGCTCCTCTGTATTCTTTTTCCGGTATATCATTGATATAACACCAGTTTTCCGCCCAACCAATAAGAACATTGTCCTTGTGATTTGAAAAGGATACTGCGGCATAATTGTCCGGTCCGTAGTCGATATAAAGCGGTCCTCTCTCTTTCATGTCAGAATCGGCGACAAAGCATTTCCCGTCAAACTGACCGACAAAATACTGCATAAAAAACTTCATATGTTCACGGTTTTTGTTTTCATCATCAATATTGCAGCTCATTGTAAGAACATACTTTTTCTCCCCCTCACAATCGAACTCAAGCAAATCCGGACATTCGCAAAGGTCGTCAAAGCCTCCGTTCTCACCGGGATAAAACTCACCGGTCTTCTCCCAGTTTTTGAAATCATTTGTATGATAAAACTCAATCATACTCCCCGATGCAAAAACAACTGAATATCCACCCAGATATTCATTTTTAAACATCTTTGGATCCCTGAAATCTTTCTTGTAACCGTCTGATTTTGGGTCGTTATCTATCACAGGGTTTCCTTCGTATTTTGTAAAATGGACATAATCCGTGCTGTATGCTATGCTCTGTCTCTCTACGTTCCCGTTTGGATCGTGGTTCGTATACATAAGTATCATAGCCGGTTTTTCTTTTGTTCCGAAGCCGGACAGATTGTCAGTGTCGATCACGGCGCTGCCCGAAAAAATAAATCCGTTCTCATCCGGTGCGAGGGCAATCTCCCTCTCTTGCCAGTTCATAAGGTCACGACTTGTCGCATGTCCCCAGTGCATAGGTCCCCAGACAATATCATTTGGATAATATTGATAAAAAAGATGGTATTCACCGTCAACGTAAACGGTTCCGTTCGGATCGTTGATCCAGCCTTTCGCCGGCGAAAAATGATAACTGTTTCTCACTTTTATTCCTCTCAGTCTATATCTGTAATATTCATTATAAATAATCAAAAATAAGGCGGACACCAAAAAGTGTCCACCCTATTATGCATTATATTCATCTATAATTCTAGAGTATTCTTCAAAAGGTTTAGGTGCCGCAAAATAATATCCCTGTATGGTATCACATTCAAGCCTCTTTAATGTTTCCAGCTGTGCCTTCGTCTCAACCCCCTCTGCAACCACCTTCATATCTTTAAAGTGTGCAAGAGCTATGGTGTGTTTTAGTAGTTCATCCCCACCCGGATCTCCGA
This sequence comes from Lachnospiraceae bacterium, assembly GCA_024695665.1. Lineage (GTDB taxonomy): Bacteria > Bacillota > Clostridia > Lachnospirales > Lachnospiraceae > JAILHT01. The sequence goes on along the minus strand of JAILHT010000060.1, from coordinate 254 downwards.
TAAAATCGACAAGTGATTTGTCGAGTTTTATCTCATCAAACGGAAGAATATTGATACTTGAAAGCGATGACTCACCCGAACCGAAATCATCCATATGAAGCTGAAATCCGACCGCTTTAAGTCTCGTCGCAAGTTCCTTTATCTGCAGGCTCTGGAAAGCGGCACTCTCAGTGAGTTCTATTGGTATGTACTCTTTTGGGATTCCGACATCTTCCGCAATTTTTCTGTATCTCTCTACTGTTCCCTGATGATAA
>JAILHT010000038.1 GCA_024695665.1 Lachnospiraceae bacterium | reverse complement strand
GTCAGCCCCTTCTTTTGCATCACGGGATCCATGTAACATCTGTAGAAATCTATATCCGGAAATTCTTCCTCCAAAGTCCTGTAAATATACTCATAATTGCTCCCGAGAAAATGGTGGACGCACACGGTAAAAAGCTGAACTGCCCTTGGTTTTTGCCCGGCCTTTATCCTCTTTGTTAAGACGTCTTTTACCCCCTCGATCGTGACGTCGTCGATATTCTCCCTTATCATGTCCTCCTCGTTTAGAATGACATAGGAAAAACACTCCGGTCTATTCATCTCCGCCGCTGTCAAAACGACACCTCGCATACAGTTTTTTGCGCAGACATAGATCTGGATCGCCTCAGGCATCGCAAGTCCGATGTGGACTATATTCCAGGTTCCGTGAACAGGCGCGTTGAACTCAAGTCCGTTTACAAAAGGCTTAGGAAATGACGCATCCGCTATTCTTATCTCATCATCGATGGTTTTTTCCATTTCTTTCCCCCAAACAATCTTCAGTCGTCCGTCTCTGTTACAATCTGCGAGTACGCGGTCTTGCTGCTCACGCCCGGAAGTTTTCCGATTCGCCCGGTCATGGTGCTTATCACATCTTGAGGTGCGTCGACTGCAACACTTATTATATTTATTCCCCTCTGCTTGTAAGGGATTCCCATTCTGCCGATTATATATTTTGAATTCTCGGACAAAATACGGTTGAGCTCCTCGACATGCGACGGCTCCTCAACTATGATCGCTACCACTGCTACTCTTGTAGACATAATTCACCCTCTCTTATCAGCATATTCTAGGCAAAAGCTCCCCGCCCGGTTTTGGCAGAAGAGACTTTGTTCCAATCTCCGTAGTCATGACAACACGTCCGGCATTCTCCTTAGTGACATGACCTATTATCTTTGCGCCGCTTCCGTACTTCGTACTCTTTAAAGCCTCGACAACACTCTCAGCCTTGTCACCTTCAACGAAGACTACAAGTCTTCCCTCGCAGGCGAGATACAAAGGCTCAAGCCCAAGCATCTTGCATACTCCTCCGACCTCAGATTGAACAGGAATATCGGATGATTCTATCTCTATACCGACATTGCTCTGTCCTGCTATCTCATAAAGTACTGTTCCAACGCCACCCCTTGTGGCATCGCGTATGACATGTACCTCTTTATCGGCGTCTATTATCGCCTTCACCTCGTTCCAGAGTGGGGCGCAGTCGCTCTCCACATCAGCCTCGATTCCGAAATCGTTTCTCGCGAGAAGAATGGTAAGTCCGTGTCTTCCTACATCACCTGTGACTATTATCGCATCCCCCGGTTTTGCCTTTGTTCCCGAGGTCTCAACTCCTTCTATTATCTCTCCGACACCGGTCGTAGTGATAAAAACACCGTCCACCTGACCTTTACCTGCGACCTTGGTATCTCCTGCAACGACCTCTATGCCGACTTCTTTTGCGGTCTTTTCCATAGCGGCTGCTATCTCTTCCAGCTTGCTCATAGGAAAACCTTCCTCAATGATAAAAGAACAGGTGAGATACAAAGGCTTTGCCCCCATACATGAAACGTCGTTTACCGTTCCGCAGATTGAGAGTTTTCCTATATTTCCCCCCGGAAAAAACTGCGGAGAAACTATAAAGCCGTCCGTGGACATGGCTATTTTTCCCTTCGGTGCCTCAAGAACAGCCGCGTCATCGGCCGTCAGATCCTTGTTCGAAAAATGTGCCTTAAATACTTTTTCTATAAGCTCCGATGTCTGCTCTCCGCCGGCACCGTGAGCCAGTGTAACTGTCTCTGCCATAGCAACCTCCTAAAATCACATATCCTGGTACTGATAATATGCGCTGCATGCGCCTTCCCCCGAAACCATGCACGCTCCGACCGGATGGATCGGTGTGCACACCTTTTTGAAAAGAGGACAATCCGTAGGTTTTATTTTTCCCTGGAGTATCTCCCCGCATCTGCAGGCCGGATTGCCTTTTCCCTCTATCTTCGGAAGGTTGTATTTCACCCTCGCGTCATATTTCTCATATTTTTTCTTAAGCTTAAGTCCGGAGTCTTTTATGATTCCGAGTCCTCTCCACTCCGTGTCGATTGGCTCCATCATCTCATCCACCATCTTTTGTGCCTCAGGGCTTCCCTCACTTGTTACGACCCTAGGATATGCATTCACGAAAAACGGCTTGCCTTCCTCGCTCTTTTTTATGGCTATTGCGATAGCCGTCGTGAGCTCCTTCGGTGTAAATCCTGCCACGACTCCGCTTATACCCTCATCGACAAGCGACTCACAGAGCTTTGTTCCCGTTATCGCATTGACATGTCCCGGATACAGATAGACGTCAACAAAATCCTTAAGCACATGGTAAGCGCTCGGCATAGTCTTGTTTGCCGTGAGTATCGAAAAATTCGAAAGCTTATCCTCCATCGCATTCTGCACTGCGATGCAGGACGAAGGTGTTGTCGTCTCAAATCCGACCGACAAAAATACGACCTCCCTGTCAGGATTCTCCTTCGCATAGACCTCGGCATCGATAGGCGTGTAGACAATATGTATGTCCGCGCCTTTCTCCCTCGCTCCGGCAAGGCTCATCTCGGTTCCCGGAACCCTTACCAGATCTCCAAATGTGCAGATCACAGCATTTTTTTCAAGGGCCAGCATTACGGCCTCATCGATAAAACCGACCGGTGTCACACAGACCGGACATCCCGGTCCTGATATAAGCTCAACCTCGTCAGTCAGAAGCGACCTGATACCGTATCTCATTATCTCGTGGGTGTGCGTTCCGCAGACCTCCATTATTCTCAGCTTTTTGCCATGATAATTTGTAATGACATCAATGGCTTTCGTCTTTTCAGGCATAAAATCAATCCTCCCCGAAAATATCATCCATGAGAGCATCCGTCTCATCCGCGTCATCATCAGTTATCTTCGCAATCGCAACACCTGCGTGAACCATGACAAAATCGCCCGGCTCAAGCTCATCCAAAAGCTGTACTGAGACCTCTCTCTTCGCTCCGGAAGCGTCTATGACGGCGGTTCCTTTATTTACCTTTACCACTTTCCCCGACATTCCTACACACATGATTTATCTCCTCCTATGTATCCTTTATCAAAACCGCTCCAGATTGCCTGTCCAAGCGCTATTCCACCGTCATTTGGCGGGATCAGGCCGTGCTTAGCAACCTCAAAGCCTCTTCTTTTAAGTTCGTTCTCTGCGAGTTTCAAAAGAAGTGTATTCTGAAAGCAACCACCGGTCAAAACCACCCTGTTTTCTCCACTTTCTCTCTTAACAAACTCGCATGCGTCGGCAATCATATACGCCAGTGCGGCATGGAAAAAATATGCAAGCTCACCCGGATCATCGCCCTCAAGCGCTCTGTCTGCTATATCACACACCAGAATATCCGTCGGCAGGATAAGATCCTGTTCTGCTCGCTGTCTTACCTTTTTGAATTTTTCGATGATTGAGAGGGCATCCGCCTCCATGATGGCCTTCAATTCTCTCTCCGTATAACCTTCCTGCTCAAGGTCACTCACATACTTTAGCGCAGCAGTCTGAAGTGCCGATGCGGCCTCACCCTCGAAGGACTGTTCCCTCTTCAATCCCAGTATTGCGCTGACCGCGTCAAAAAGGCGTCCCACGCTCGTCGACTCGACGGCATTCATATTCATGTCATACATTTTTATCTGGGCTAAGGTCTCTTTCACTCCGCAAAGCTTGAGTCTCGTCGCTATATCTATGGTAGCCTTATCCGCAAATGCACCCGCATTGTGCTTCATCACTCCGTACATCATGGCAACAGCTATTCTCCATCCTTCTTTTGCTGAGACATCTCCGCCTATCTGCTTAAACGGTTTTATGTGAACTTTTCTCTCAAAGCCCTCCCTGTCGCATAGAAGGATCTCTCCGCCCCAGATCGTGCCGTCAGTTCCGTAACCGGTGCCATCGAAGGACACGCCAATCACCCTGCCGTCCATGTTGTTTTCAGCCATACAGCTAAGTACATGAGCATAGTGATGTTGTATCTTGTAGGTTTTTATGCCAAGCTCCTCTGCCACAGCAGTCGTGTTGTATCTCGGATGCAAATCGCAGATCACAGCCTCGGGCTTAACCTCAAGAAGTTCCTCAAACCTCTTTATCGTCTCCCTTAGTGCCTCGACGGTTCTGACATCCTCCATATCCCCGATGTACGGCGACTCATAGCAGAGGTTGTTCACTCTTATGCAGAATGTATTTTTAAGCTCACCGCCGATTCCGAGAACAACCTTAGGAAGTTCTTCCTTCATGTCCACCATGACAGGAAGAGGCGCATACCCCCTCGATCTTCTTATCATATAAGGCTTGTCCTCATAGAACTCCATCACAGTGTCGTCGGCTCTTATTCTTATCTTTCTGTTGTGTGCAAGTATCTCATCACAAAGATGTGAGAGCTCGTCAAAGGCTCCCTCCTCGTCCCTTACAATCGGTGCCCCCGAGGTGTTTGCGCTTGTCATGACAAGTGCATCGGGCATCTTCACATCATCCTCGTAATCGAAAAGCAAAAGGTGAAGCGGTGCATAAGGAAGCATCACTCCTACATTCAGATTTCCCGGTGCTATCGATTTTGCGAGACTGGCATCTTTCTTTCGCCTTAGGAGGATTATCGGTTTTTGATGACCGTCCAAAACCTCCCTCTCGCTCTCCGTGACTTCGCAATATTTTTCGGTTGCCTCAAGGTCTCTCATCATCACAGCCAAAGGCTTTGCCGGTCTCTTCTTCCTCTCTCTCAAAAGCGATACGGCCTCCTCGTTCGTTGCATCACAGCAGAGATGGTATCCTCCGATTCCTTTTACCGCTATGATTTTTCCGTCCGAAACGGCTCTCCTTGCCTTTGTTATGGCCTCTCTGCCCCTTATTTCGGAAGGCTTTCTCCCCTTCATATCAAGAAGGAAAACCTCAGGCCCGCAGTTGTTACAGCACACCGGCTGGGCGTCAAATCTACGGTCCGACTCCGTGGTGTACTCCCTCGCGCAGTCCGGACACATCTCAAACTCCTTCATGCTGGTGCGCTCCCTGTCGTATGGAAGCTTGTCCAAAATGGTAAGTCTAGGTCCGCAGCAAGTACAATTTATAAAAGGATGAAGATATCTTCTGTTTCCTTTCTCAAAAAGTTCCCTCTTGCAGTCCTCACAGATCGCGATGTCAGGGGATATGAAAATCTCCCCCTTTTTTCTCTCGCTCTCTATGATCTTAAAATCCGAAAAGCTCTCATCTGATTTTGCGATTTCCTTCACGTCCATCTTCAAGATGACCGCTCGCTTCGGTGACCTCTCTCTTATCGCATCCTCAAAATCTTTAAGCGCATCATATTCTCCTTCAGCAATAACCTCAACGTATGGTCCTTTGTTGCTGACCGTCCCTTTTATGTTATATTCACTTGCATGTCTCGCCACGGTTGGTCTGAAGCCGACTCCCTGGACTATTCCGTAAATGTTAATCACATGTATCATAAAGTACCCCTGATATCTGAAATTGATTCTTTTCTATAAAAACTCCGTCAAACTTTTTTTCAATCATTCTCTTTTGCACCGGATCTGCGATCACAAAATCAAAGTCCCCCTCCGATACGACTCTGATATAATCGTCCTCCTCGAGAAGTTTTACATCCCCTTCCTCCTTAAGTTCTGCATCCATCGAAAACCAGGAGGAAACTACAACCTCAGCCCCCATTTTTTTTAGTTCCTTACGCATGACATTTCCGCTTATCTGATCGTCGGTTATCAGAACCTTAAAAGGACTTCCGGCCTTACTTTTTAAAACTTCTTCGTTTCTTTTTATGAAATCCACCGCAAAAGGATTTTCTGTTTTAAAAGGAATGCCCATCATCTTTTCCATGAGCCTTGCCGAAGCAAGCCCAGACACGGACATCACTATATTCTCTTTGACCTTACTTGCCTCGCCAAGCTTGCAAAAAGTATCGGCTGCGCCGTACACGAAAGGTCTGTCATATATTTTGTTAAGCTTTTTTGCCGCATTTTTTATGCCAATCTCAAGCGGATTTGCGCCAAAGATTCCGCAACAGTA
>JAILHT010000034.1 GCA_024695665.1 Lachnospiraceae bacterium | reverse complement strand
GCCCCCCTCAAGATGAGATATCCCAACATAAGTTATAAGACCCCTTGAAGACGACAAGGTAGATAGGGCAGAGGTGGAAGTGCAGTAATGCATGGAGCTGACTGTTACTAATAGGTCGAAGGCTTGATCAAAAGGAGCGAGGATGAATAGGATTTTGCGAATGATTGACGCGAAAAGACATAGAGATTCATCCGAGTTATTGTAAATAGTTAAAACAAATCTGTATGAAGTTTTGAAGGAATATATATTCCTAAAATGGCCTCATGGCTCAGTTGGTTAGAGCGCCGCCCTGTCACGGCGGAGGTCGAGGGTTCAAGTCCCTCTGGGGTCGTTGATGAGGGATCTTAGCTCAGCTGGGAGAGCATCTGCCTTACAAGCAGAGGGTCACAGGTTCGAGCCCTGTAGGTCCCATCATTATGCCGATATGGCTCAATTGGCAGAGCAGCTGATTTGTAATCAGCAGGTTATCGGTTCGAGTCCGATTATCGGCTTTTGAGAAATCAAAAGTTCTCACAAGTTAAAATGGGTAGATTCCCGAGTGGCCAAAGGGGACAGACTGTAAATCTGCTGCAACTTGCTTCGGTGGTTCGAATCCACCTCTGCCCATTCTTCTTTAAGAAGATAAATTTAATATCGCGGGATGGAGCAGTCTGGAAGCTCGTCGGGCTCATAACCCGAAGGTCATAGGTTCAAATCCTATTCCCGCAACTTAATGCCCAGTTAGCTCAGTTGGTAGAGCAGCGGACTGAAAATCCGCGTGTCTCTGGTTCGATTCCGGAACTGGGCATTATTTTTTTGTCTGATATAACAATTTAAAAGTATATGGATAGTTGATATAATAATATTAGCTATCGATATTTTTTGTATGTAAATATCGGAAAATGAATAGCTGATTATGTGCATTAATGAAATATTTTTAAAGGGGGACTATTTATGAAAGATTTTAAACTGAAGATAAAAAAGGCAGTAGGTTTTATGACGGCCTTTGCAATGGTGTTTACTTTGATGATGGGGGCATTTACGTATGTTGATTCTGTAGATGTAAATGCAGCGAGCAAGATATCCAAATCCAAAGCAAAAACCATTTGTTTAAAAGATGCCGGAGTAAAAAAGAAAAATCTTACAAAGTACAAAATAAAATATAAATCGAATAAAACAAAATATGAAGTTGATTTTGAAACAAAAACTTTTGAATATGAATATGAGTTAAAAGTAAAAGGTGGTAAGATTCTTGAAAAGAATTATGAGATAAAGACACTGCCAAAACAGAGCGAGACAGCATCTGTAATTAAAAGTAGTAAAGCAAAATCAATCGCATTAAAAGACGCCGGATTGAGCAAAAATAAGGTTAAGAGTTTGAAAGTTAAATTGAAAACTGAGGACGTCGACGATGACGACGATGACGACGATGATGACGATGACGACGATGACGATGACGACGATGACGATGATGACGATGATGACAATGAACGTACGTACAGATACTATCAGGTTACTTTCAAGAACAGATCAAAAACATATAAGTACGAATATGAGATTGATGCTGTAAGCAAAAAAATAATCAAGATGGAAAAAGAGCAGATTTAATAAAAATGACTCCTTGCTATGATTGCAATCATGGTGAGGAGTTTTATAATGTTGTTATTGTGCAATGAAAACAATACGTGAAATATTGTATCCGACCATAATACAGATTGAAGCTGAAAATTATAAAAAATAAGCTGTAAAAATCGCTTGTTGTAATTGTTTTTGCCACTTTTGAAAATGTAATTCAGGCTCATAAAAACTAAGATGGAGGAAATGCACTGTAAATATGACTACATTTTACAATTAATTACAGCTCAAATCAGGAAATTGGCATAGGTGGAGCGGTAATACTCATGAACGACCCCTCTAAATCATTAAATAGAGCTGTTTTTTACGGCTTAAAATATGTCTATGAAGATTATAAGCCTGATTGAAATATACTTTGCTTCTGATGCACGGGGATTTATATATGAAGAAATAAACCGATATTTATAAGAGAAAAGACGTGGCAAAAAGCCACGTCTTAATACTTTCAATTCAAATATTTTTATTGAAGAACACGTTTTGGATTGTTTAAAGAAGATTAATATCAGCTGCTTTTAATGCATTGATTTCTTCTTCTGGCCAAAGTGAACACTGAACCTCTCCTATATGAGCTTTGCGGAGAAAGAACATACATATTCTTGATTGTCCGATACCTCCACCCATTGTATATGGAAGCTTCTTCTCAAGGATTGCCTTCTGGAACGGAAGATTTGCTCTCTCAGGACAACCGGCTTTGTTTAACTGCTCGGAGAGTGATTCTTCATCGACTCTTATTCCCATAGAAGAAAGCTCAAGGGCAATATCAAGAACAGGATAATATACAATAATATCTGCATTAAGTGCCCAGTCGTCATAATCCGGAGCTCTGCCGTCATGTTTCTCTCCATTTGAAAGAATATCTCCGATCTTCATAAGACAGACAGCACCTTTTTCTTTTGCAATGAGATATTCTCTCTCTTTTGCTGTCTTGTCAGGATAGAGATCCAAAAGCTCCTGAGTTGTAATAAAAGTAATATCGTGTGGCAAAATTTCATGAATATAATCGTACTGGATTGACATATATTTTTCTGTTTTTCTTAAAACTTTATAGATGGTATTTACAGCATCCTTTAAAGTATCAAGTGTTCTGTCACTCTTGTCTATTACTTTTTCCCAATCCCACTGGTCAACGAAAAGTGAATGGATATTGTCTGTTTCCTCATCACGTCTTATGGCGTTCATATCGGTATAAAGTCCGTATCCCGGTTCAAATTCGTATTTATCAAGTGCGTATCTTTTCCATTTTGCCAAAGAATGCACAACTTCTGCATTTCGTCCGTTCTGATTGAGAATATCAAATGTTACCGGTCTCTCAACACCATTGAGATTATCATTGAGACCTGATGTCGGGTCTACAAATAACGGAGCGGTTACTCTTTGAAGATTCATTCTTTCAGAAAGGAGATTCTGGAAGAAATCCTTGACTGTCTTTATTGCAACCTGTGTGTCGTGTAAAGACAGATCTGAACTGTATTTTTCTGGTATGATAGTCATGCTGTTTCTTCCTTTCATTATATTTACAAACATGAAAAAATAATAGAATATCTCTCAGGGGTATGCAAGGGCAAATTGACTTGTTTTTCAATTTGGGGTTTGATTTGTACTTATATTTAAGTATTTTGCAATATACAAGTGAACACGAAATTTGAACATACTAAATATACAATTTAGATATATGAAACATAAGAAAAATGCTCATTTAACGAAAACTTGCACAAAAGAAAGTGCCAAATCTAATAAAAATATGAGAAAAATGTTAAAAAACAATAAATTATTTCGTTGCAAATGTATATGCACAATGCTATAATTTCAATGTAAATTTATTGGCGAAGGGAGAAGAAATATGTTTAAAAAATTTACAAACGGGTGTGTTAAGCTCGTACAGAACTTCTTGCCTGATGCATTTGTGTTCTGTATCATCTTGACAATCATCGTATTCATCGCAGCTATACCTGTTACAGGTATGGGACCAATCGAAGTCGTTGCTGCCTGGGGTAGCGGAGTATGGAACTTACTCGCATTCTCAATGCAGATGGCTTTGGTTCTTGTTCTTGGTAGTGCACTTGCAAACGCACCGGTAGTAAAAAAAGGAATTGTTGCACTTGCAGGAGTTCCAAAGAAACCGGCAAGCTCGATAGCATTCGTATTTGTTATCTCTGCAATCGCTTGTTTCATCAACTGGGGATTCGGACTTATCGTCGGAGCACTTCTTGCAAAGGAAGTTGCTAAGAAGATTCCTAACGTTGACTATCGTCTTATAATTGCAGCTGCATATGCCGGATTCGTTATCTGGCATTCAGGAATTTCCGGATCTATTCCACTTTCAATGACAACTGTTGGCGCAGATGGCGCTATCGCAAACACAGGTGGAGCAGTTACGGAAGCAGTTCCAACATCAGAGACAATCTTCTCTGTTTGGAACCTTGTAATGATCGTTGTTCTTGTTATTGTACTTGCACTTGTACTCAAGGCTATGCATCCTGAAGAGAAGGATACAGTTTCAATTGATCCTGCGCTTCTCGTTGATGAGGAGAAGACATATCCGGATCCTGTTACTCCTGCAGAGAAGATCGAGAACAGCCCGATTCTTTCAATCATTACTGTTATCATCGGTGTAGTTTACATCGTTTACTACTTTGTAAATGCCGGAAACATCCTTAGTGCTCTTACACTTAACATCGTTAACCTTATCTTCTTGATTTTAGGTATCGCTGTTCATAAGACACCAATCGGATATGTTCGTGCTATCACAGCAGCTGCTGATTCAGCAGGCGGCATTATCCTTCAGTTCCCATTCTATGCTGGAATCCAGGGTATGATGGTTACTGCAGGAGCTTCAGGAGTTTCACTTGCAGCAGCTATGTCAAACTTCTTCGTAAGCATTTCTACAAAGACAACATTCCCGGTATTCTGCTATCTTGCAGCCGGAATTGTTAACTTCTTCGTACCGTCAGGTGGTGGACAGTGGTCAGTTCAGGGACCTATCATGATGCCTGCCGGACTTGAGCTTGGTGTTTCACCGGCCGTTACAGCAATGGGTATTGCATGGGGAGATGCATGGACAAACATGCTTCAGCCATTCTGGGCTCTTCCAGCACTCGGAGTTGCAGGTCTTGGAGCTAGAGATATCATGGGATACTGTGCAATCGTACTTATCGTATCAGGTATCGTAACAGCTTTAGGATTCATCATCCTCGTTCCAATGTTTGCTTAATTGGAAAAATTCTTAAATATAGAGCTAATAATATTTACAATGGGAGGGCTATCGCGCAAGCGATAGCTCTTACATTTTGCAAAAAAGTTTGTAACCAAAGAGTATAAATTGTATACTGTAATTATAAAAATACAGCAAATAGTTAAACAATTATATTCTATATATGGGGGTTTTATATGGTTGATTACACAGAAGGATCCGGCAAACAATATCATCTTCAGGTAGGACCGGGGGATGTTGGAAAATATGTAATTCTGCCGGGAGATCCGAAAAGGTCGAAGCTTATAGCAGAGTATCTTGACGATGCGAAACTTGTAGCAGACAGCAGGGAGTTTGTGACATACACAGGCTATTTAAAAGGTGAAAAAGTGAGTGTCACATCGACAGGTATAGGAGGACCTTCAGCATCTATTGCCATGGAAGAATTGAAAAGATGCGGTGCAGATACTTTTATACGTGTTGGTACATGCGGTGGAATGCAGACGGACATAGAGGGCGGAGATATAGTAATAGAGACCGGTTCGATAAGGATGGAGGGAACGAGCAGAGAATATGCTCCGATAGAATATCCGGCAGTTGCGGATTTTGAGGTAGTTGAAGCATTGGTCAGTGCCGCAAAGAAACTCAATATGAAATATCATGTCGGAGTTGGCCAGAGTAAGGATTCTTTTTACGGACAACATGAGCCTGAAGTAAAACCTGTAGGATATGAGCTTTTAAATAAATGGGATGCATGGATCAAGTGCGGATGTCTCGTTTCGGAGATGGAGTCGGCGGCATTATTTATTGTCGGAAGTTGCCTTCGTGTGAGAGTCGGAACCGTTTGTCTTGTTATTGCAAACCAGGAGAGAGAAAGAGCGGGATTGCCGAACGAGCAAGTTCATGACGTTAACGGAGCAATAAAGACAGCAGTCTGTGCGATAGAAGAACTTATAGAGAATGACAAAAGGAGGTAACGCCATGGGAACACCACATAATAATGCGAATCCGGGGGATATAGCAAAAACAGTTCTTATGCCGGGAGATCCGTTGAGAGCAAAATTTATAGCGGAGACATATCTGGACAATCCAATCTGTTTTAACGAGGTCAGGAATATGTTTGGATATACCGGAGAATACAAAGGAAAAAAGGTATCTGTCATGGGTTCAGGAATGGGTATGCCTTCAATAGGAATCTATTCGTACGAGTTGTATACCTATTATGACGTGGACAATATTATACGAATCGGTTCTGCGGGTGGATTGCATCCTGATTTGAAGCTCAAAGATCTTGTTATAGCACAGGGAGCATCGACAGATTCAAATTACGTTGCGGGATTGAAATTGCCCGGAACATACGCACCGCTCGCGGATTTTGGACTGCTAAAGAAAGCATATGATATTGCAACAGAAAAAGATGTACATACAATGGTCGGAAATGTAGTTTCAGAGGATGTATTCTATACCTTCGAAAAGGATGCTGCACAAAAGTGGAAAGACATGGGTTGTCTTGCACTTGAGATGGAATCGGCAGCCTTGTATATCAATGCAGCTTTAACTCATAAGAAAGCACTTGGTATGTTCTCGATTTCGGACCATATATTTACAGGCGAATCGCTTCCTCCTGAAGACAGACAGGTGGCCTTTAGAGATATGATGGAAGTTGCATTGGAACTGGCGATTGATATTTGATGAGAATTGTATTGAAACTGTTAATCGTTATTTGATGGGATGAATCAAGCGAGACTAGAATAAAAAGATTGGAGGGGAAGTTATGGATCCCGAGATACTTATAGAAGAGGCATTTAGAATGAGAAGATTTTCTTATACTCCTTACTCCGGTTTTAAAGTTGGCGCAGCACTTGCCACCGAAGGTGGAAGAATATTTACCGGGTGTAATATTGAAAATTCGTCATTTTCGCCTACAGTATGTGCGGAGAGAACGGCATTTTTTAAAGCTGTAAGTGAAGGCGAAACAGAATTTGAAGCAATAGCGATAGTGGGAGGACCTGAGGGCGCAAAAGAATTTGACTATTGCCCACCGTGTGGTGTTTGCAGACAGGTGATGACAGAGTTCTGTGAACCGGACAAATTCAAGATTATTCTGGCAAAGTCTGTTGATGAGTATAAGATATATTCTTTAGCGGAACTTATGCCTGAGAGTTTTACGAAAAAAAAGATGAAGTAAAAAGGGGAAGAAAGAAAAAGGAATGAACAAGTTAAATCCAAAATTATTTGACCATACAATCTTAAAGGCGGATGCGACTAAGAAAGCCGTAAAAGCAGTTTGTGATGAAGCGAAGGAGAACAAATTTGCTTCGGTCTGTGTGAATTCGTATTACACGGAATATGTGGCAAAGGAACTGAAAGATTCAGGTGTAAAGGTCTGTACGGTAATCGGTTTTCCACTTGGCCAGATGAGTACTAAAGCAAAGGTTGCGGAAACGATGATAGCTGTTTCGGATGGAGCGGAAGAAATTGATATGGTCATAAATGTCGGAGCACTTAAAGACAAGGATTATGAGACTGTATTGCTGGATATTGCAGCAGTCAAAAGTGCATGTGAAAAGAAAGCGATTCTTAAAGTAATAATAGAGACATGCCTTTTGAGCGATGATGAGAAAGTCAAAGCATGCGAACTTGCAAAGGAGGCGGGAGCAGACTTTGTAAAGACTTCAACCGGCTTTTCAACCGGGGGAGCTGATGCATCTGATGTAAAACTTATGAGAAAGACCGTTGGAAACAAAATGGGGGTTAAAGCCAGCGGTGGAATAAGGGATGCCAAAAAGGTTTACGAGATGGTTGAAGCGGGGGCTGACAGACTAGGAACCAGTGCAACGGTTGCTATTGTAAAAGACAGTATAAACAAATAAGGGGACAGCTTAGAAAAAGGAGAGGGACTATGCTTATTAATTTTTTGAGAGCCGATCATGAAGTTACAGGTAGTTGTCATTACGTTCAGTACGGAGACAAAAAGTTTCTAGTTGACTGCGGTATGAAACAGGGGCCTGATCTATATGTAAATCAGGAGATCCCGGTAAACCCGTCAGCAATTGATTATGTGTTTGTAACGCATGCACATATCGACCACTCCGGACTACTTCCGCTTTTGTACTCACACGGGTTCAGAGGACAGATTTTTGCAACGAAGGCCACGACAGAACTCTGCGATATAATGTTAAAAGACTCAGCGCATATACAGGAGTTCGAGGCTGAATGGAAAAACAGGAAAGCAAAAAGAGCCGGAAAAGATGAGGTTGTTCCAATGTATACGCAGGAGGACGTAGCCGGCTGTATGGAACTGTTTGTCCCTGTGGATTATGACAAACTTTTGACTGTAGACGAGAATCTGAAAGCAAAATTCAATGATGCAGGTCATCTTTTAGGTTCTGCAAGCATCGAGTTTTGGGCAAAAGAGGAGGACAAGGAAGTAAAACTTGTCTTCTCCGGTGATATCGGACATGAGAACAGACCTCTTATAAAGGATCCGGTATATCTCAAAGAAGCGGATTATGTCATCATGGAGTCCACATACGGTGACAGAAATCACGGACCGGAAGTGGATTATGCACAGAAACTTTCGGCTGTCATAGCAGAGACCTTTGCCAGGGGCGGAAATGTTGTAATTCCTGCATTTTCGGTAGGCCGTACTCAGGAGATGCTCTACCATTTGAGAAAGATAAAAACGGAGAATCTTGTTCCTCAGTTTAAAGATTTTGAGGTTTACATAGACAGTCCGCTTGCTGTTGAGGCTACAAATATTTTCCATGAGAATATAGAGGACTGCTTTGATGAGGAAGCGATGGGGCTTATAAAGCAAGGTGTCAATCCGATAAGCTTCCCGGGACTCAAAGTTGCGGTTTCTCCGGACGAGTCAAAAATGATAAACTTTATAGATCATCCGATTGTAATAATATCAGCTTCGGGAATGTGCGAGGCCGGTCGTATAAGACATCACTTAAAACACAATCTCTGGAGACCGGAGTGTACGATACTTTTCGTGGGATATCAGGTGCCGGGAACAATCGGAAATGCGCTTTTGAATGGAGTCAGAGAAGTTAAGCTTTTCGGTGAGAACATCAATGTTCAGGCTCATATCACAAACCTTCCGGGAATAAGCGGACATGCCGATATGGATCATCTCACAGAGTGGGCAGCATCTTTTGAAAAACCACCTAAAAAAGTATTTATTGTACATGGCGATGACAAGGTGTGCGACAGCTTTGCAAACCACCTGCATGAGGAGCTGGGATATGATGCAGTTGCTCCTTACAGTGGAGATGCCTACGATCTTATCACAGGACTTATGGTTCAGGAAGGCAGCAGAGAGGTAGTCAAAAAGAAGACTACGGTTGCCGGAAGAGCAGTTTCAAATGTATT
>JAILHT010000030.1 GCA_024695665.1 Lachnospiraceae bacterium | reverse complement strand
GCCAAAGCATTAATTGGTGCTGCTGTAAGTGTTATAGCAGCGGCCATTGCCAAAACGGCAAATTTCTTGATAAAATTTTTCATACTTGTCTCTCCTTTTGTTTACAAAACACAAGCATATTATAAATCAAGACTATTGCCGTTACAATGGTTTGTTTTATCTACATTTTTTGGAATTACATATACAATTCACATAGGAGAAATTCATATCCCAACAATTCGATATTTGTATCTGTTATCGCATCTCTTCCCGTGTTTGATATGATTACGGAGGCCACTTTTTTGGGAAGGGTAATTGTTTGTTTTTCGTTTCCGAAGTTCGCTATTATCAACAGTTTCTTATCACCTTCTCTTGTGTAGGCAAGAAGATTTTTCACTTCTTTCATATACGGAGTGAATTTTCCGTACACAAGGGTGTCGCTGTAGCTTGAGTTGTCTCTCACAGATATCATCTTTTTGTAGAAAGAGAATACTGAATTGGGATCTGTTATCTGGGAGGCGAGATTGATCTTGCAGTAGTTTTTGTTTACTGAAAGCCATGGCTTTCCTGTTGTAAAGCCGGCGTTTTTTGTGTCATCCCACTGGTAAGGTGTTCTCGCATTGTCCCTTGAGATTTTTGATATGGCATCCAAGGCTTCTTTTTCGCTAAGTCCCGCGGAGAGAGCAACCTTGTACTCGTCTATCGTTGCGATATCGTCATATTCATCTATGCTGTCAAAGCGGACATTCTCCATTCCGATTTCCTGTCCCTGATATATGAAAGGGAGTCCGGGCATAAAATAGTAGATACCTGCAAGCATCTTTTTTGCAGTTTCCGTGAGATCTTTTTCGGGGATAAAATGACTTACTCCCCTGGGCTCGTCATGGTTTTCAATAATGTTTGAGAGAAAACCTATGTTTTCCATGCGCGAATGAGAGCGGAAAATTGCCTCTTTATATTGTTCGGCGGTTACATCTTTTGCGTTGAAACCACCCTTTTGGCTGGCGTTTATAATAGCTTCCTCAAAGTCGAACATGGATGAGAAATATCCGTTGTCTCCGATGAAAAGAGGAAGTTCTTCCTCCTTTGCATTGAATACTTCACCGACGGTAAATGCATTGTGTTTTCTGAAGGTCTCTTCGGCCATCTCATTCAAGAAGAAGCCTACTCCTTCAGCGTTTTCTATCATATTTATTATGGATGAGAGTCCGTCTTCTCTGTCAGCAGGAAAATCCCTAAACGGCAAGAGTTTTTTTATGTTGATGATAGCGTCTATTCTGAATCCGTCGAGACCTTTGTCGAGCCACCAGTTTATCATCTTGTATACTTCTTTTCGTAGAAGCGGATTCTCCCAGTTCAAATCCGGCTGCTTTTTGTGAAATGCATGAAAATAGATTTTGTCGTCATGCCCCGGAAGTTTTTCCCAGACAGGTCCGCCGAAGTAGCTTCGCCAGTTGCAAGGAAGTTTGTCGCCATCCTTATAATCTTCAATATAGAAGAATTTTCCGTAAGGACCGTCGGGATCCTCACATGCTTTTTTAAACCATTCGTGCTCATCTGAGCAATGGTTTACAACAAGGTCCATGAGAATATGCATGTCTCTTTTTTTCGCCTCGGCGAGCAGCGTGTCCATGTCTTCCATCGTTCCGAATCTCGGATCGATATTGTAATAATCTGATATGTCATAGCCCTGGTCTGCCAGAGGAGAGCAGTATATAGGAGAAAGCCAGATGATATCTATGCCAAGATTCTTAAGATAATCCAGCTTTTTGATCACACCTTTCAAATCCCCGATACCGTCCCCATCGGTATCCAAAAAACTTTTGGGATAAATCTGATATGCGGTTTTGTTGTGCCACCATTTTTTTTTCAAAATATTCACCTCATCAATATAGTTTTGCCGTTATTTTCGGTAATCGAAACGGTCTTAATTTTAATAGCATACACTTATTACTATTTCAAGCGATTTGGGTTATAATAGGCGATGAAATTCACTTTGGGTGATATATAATCTCCGATTGGTACAAAAACTTATCTTTTGATACGCATAACGAGACTTGAACAGATACGAAAAAAGGATAGCAGGATATATGAAAAAAGGGATTATAAAGGCCGTAGTTTTAGCCTTTACTTTTTTGATCGGACTTATAGTGTTCGGCAGACTTACAAATAATACAAATGAAGATCTGACGGCAGAGATGGCTGATGCGACTCTGCCGCTTATAACTATGTACACGGACGATAATGTGGAGGTGAACGAACTCCACGGATATGCGACGGAGATGGACGGATGCTATATGAGAGATGAAGTTATAGCAGTGCCGGAAAGCCGTGTTATACCTTTAAAAATATATGCAAATGACTGGGGCATTAAGACGGTTTCCTACGAGATAAGAACTCTGGATTTGGAGACTCTTATGGCCAGAGGAGACATTGAGACAAAGGTTGGAAGCGAGGGGCTTCTCACCGCAGAGCTTAAGGTTGAGAATCTTCTGTCCGACGGGACGGAATATGCTCTTGTATTCACATTGAGCAACGGCTCTGATGACATAAGATATTATGTTCGACTGATTGAACTTGAGGACAATTATCTGAATGAGTGCATAAGTTTCGTGAAAGATTTTCACGACAGCACATTTGATGACAGCAAACTTTCCGATTTGTCTATGTATATGGAGCCGGATTCCTCCGCGGACAATTCCACGTTAAGTCACGTCACGATAAATTCTTCATTGGCACAGGTTGGCTGGGCAGATTTCGAGTGTGAGGTTATAGACGATCCGGTGATCTCAGTTAAGGAGATAAACGACTCCTACAACGTGATTGAATTCGACTATGTCGTTATGGCAACCGGTGAGGGCACTCAGAACGAGTATTACAACGTCGAGGAAGTCTTCAGGGTAAGGTACTCTTCTGAAAGAATATATCTTTTGAGTTATGACAGAACGATGGGGGAGATATTCAGGTTGAATGACAACTCCGTCACAGAGGATTATATAGATCTTGGAATCAGGGATGAGGATGTCGAGTATATGGCAAATGAGAAGGGTGACACCGTATGCTTTGTGCAGGAGGGAGAACTCTGGTCGTACAGCACGAACTCGAATCAGATGGCAATGGTTTTCAGCTTTAACGGGTATGAGGGCTTCGATGAGAGAGAAAACCACAATGAACATGATATAAAAATCATAAATATAGATGAGACCGGAAGCGCGAATTTTTTCGTATACGGATATATGAACTCGGGCACGCATGAGGGCGAGGTTGGACTCTGCGTCTATCACTATGACAGAATCTCAAACACTGTTGAGGAAGAGCTCTTTGTACCTTCCACCGAATCCTATCAGATTCTTAAGGAGGATCTTGGAAGGCTTATGTATGTAAACAACAGCGGAATTGTTTTTTTCATAATGAACGAAACTCTTTACAGAATCTCCCTTGAAACTTTGGAGACTACGGTTTTGGTGGAGGGACTCAAGGAAGGAAATTATGTGGTTTCAGATTCGCAGCAGTTTATATCATGGAGCGACAGTGAAACGGGTTCCGAGACAATATATTATATGAATTTTGAACTCGAGGAGCAGAAGGAACTCACTGAGGGTACAGGAACAAATCTTATGCCGTTGGGATATATGAACAATGACCTTATATACGGATTGGTGAGAAGTACCGATGTCAGGACGGATGTGGCGGGAAATGTGACACTCCCGATGTACAAGATAAAAATCTTTGACTCAGAGAACGAGGAGATTCTAAAAGAGTATGGTACCGACGGATATTATATTACCGATATAGAAATCGCAAATTATACAATTTATCTCACCAGGGTGATATATGACGGAACAACCTTCGTTGAGACGGACGGAGATTCGATAATGAACAAAGAAGGCGATTCGACTCAGATCGTATCGGTCGAGACCGGTGCTTCCGACATATATGAGACTACAGTGAGAATCTCTATGGGAACGGATCTTGATACTTCTTCAATAAAACTTCTGACGCCTAAGGAGATTGTCCTTACTGAGAGCAGAAATGTAAATATAGATACGATCAAATACGATAATCGTTTTTATGTATATGCGAGAGGTGATGTTGTCCTTGTGTCCACGAATCTCACCACGGCAATAATAAAAGCCGACGAGGAGATGGGAACGGTCATAGATGATGATATGGCTTACGTATGGAAGAGAAGCAAGGCTTCCGAAAAGAGCACTATAGCTGTAGAGTCGAGCAATCAGGAGGAGAGCGGAAACTCAATTGCAAAATGTATAAGTGCAATGCTCTCCACAGAAGGTGTAACGGTAGGTGTAACAGAGCTTATGAATCAAGGAAGAACCGCCGGAGAAGTTTTGAGCACAGCGCTAAACGATGCTTCGGTGCTTGAACTCTCGGGATGTACTATGGATGAGGTCCTCTACTATGTATTTATGGGCAATCCTGTCATGGGTATGTCAGATGCCACAAATGCTGTTCTGATAGTGGGATATGACAATTACAATGTATATCTCTACAACCCGGATACTGCGGAAACCTACAAAATGGGAAAAGGTGACGCAGGTGAAATGTTTGAGGAAGCAGGAAATGTTTTCTTAAGCTATTTGCGATAATTGTCTAGAGGTAAAATGCTCAAAATATATCTAAGATTTGTGAACATTATGTGAGAAATAAACAATTTTTGAGTAAAGTATTGAAAAAAAACCTGGTATGATATATATTTCCGAGTGTATGTTATAGATGTATAAAGAAGAGGATTAGATACATGGAAAGAGAAGTTGTTGTAGAAAATGTTACAAAGAAGCACGACAATCCAATCGCTGAATTGGTTCAGGTCGCATGTCAATTTGACAGCAACATCATTTTGGAGAGTGATAACAGAAAGATTAATGCTAAAAGCATAATGGGAATCATGGCATTTAATCCAAGCCAGGGGATGACCGTAAAGATTGTCACTGAAGGAAATGATGAGGAAGCTGCACTTAGTGCAATAGAAACTTTTTTACAGTGCAAATAAGCACGTCCTAATTTAATTGGAGGGTAGAAGTTATGGTTAACAATGATGCAACAAAGGTTACACCTGCAAAGAAGGAGACTTTGAAGGCTGAAGCTGCAAAGGTAGTTGCAAAGGCTGAGACAAAGGTTTCCGAGACAGAGAAGAAGGCTGAGGAGAAGGCCGCTACAGTAAAGAAGGCTGTAGCAGAGAAAAAGGCAACCACTACTAAGGCTGCAAAGAAGGTCGTTAAGACTGCTAAGAAGGCTGTTGCAAAGGCTGAGCCGGCAGAGCAGGTATTTCTTCAGTATGAAGACGGTGAGGCAACAATTGCTGATATAACAAACAAGGTTAAAGAGCAGTTTGTATCAGAAGGACATCGCGCTTCCAACATTAAGTCAGTTCGTATATATCTTAAACCTGAAGAGAGAGCTGCATACTATGTTATTAATGACAAGAATGCAGGTCGTGTAGATTTATTTTAATGATAAAGAGTTTCAACAAGAGCGACTATGTGCGTATCGTACATAGTCGTTTTTTCTAAAAAGATTAAAAGGAGGAAAAACTATGCCTGATTTTGTAAGTATAGATGCTGAAGACGATCAGTTCGCTTATCGTTACGATACACAGCTTCTTATCGACAGAAGAGATGAAGACTTGGATGAGGATGAGATTGCCGATTACATCACCGAGCATATTGAGGGGAACAGCCTTATAGCTGCAGGAGATGAGGATCTCGTAAAGATTCATTTTCATACAAACGAGCCTTGGAAGGTTCTTGAGTATTGCAACTCAATAGGTGAGATATATGATATTGTAGTTGAGGATATGATTCGCCAGTCAGACGGACTTCACGGTTAATACGTGTCATAAATGACTTGTAAAAGAGAAAGTTGTCATTTGAAATATCAAATGACAACTTTTTGTTTTAGTTATTATCTTTAGAGCACGGTGAGTACTCAAAATTATTTTGAACTATTTACCTGTTCTCTCAGCCTGCTCAGCCTTGTACTTGTTGACAAGTCTGTGAATTCTCTCATATGGATTGAGAAGCTCACTGATTGATACATCATGGTTTAAGGTATCGATTATGTAAGCGATGTATTTGCTCATATCACAGCTGATGTAATAATCCTTGCTCAAAAGCTCAGGTGACTGATATGTAAGGTTTGTTGTAACGACCTTGTAAATGATACCGTCGGCAACAGCCTTATCGAATTTTGCCATACCGTTTGTGAAGAGACCGAAGGTAGCAACTACGAAGATTCTTCCGGCATTTCTTCTCTTGAGTTCTGTGGCAACATCTATCATACTTCCGCCTGAAGAGATCATATCATCAACGATAAGAACATCTTTTCCGTCGAGTGAATCTCCGAGGAACTCGTGAGCGATGATTGGGTTTGAACCGTCAACAACCTTGCTGTAGTCACGTCTCTTGTAGAACATTCCGACATTGAGACCGAGAACGGAAGCAAGGTAAACAGCTCTGTTTGTTCCGCCTTCGTCAGGGCTTATAACCATCATATGGTCGTTATCTATGATAAGATCTTTCTCCTCTTTGAGGATTCCTTTAATGAACTGATAAGCCGGCTGAACGGTCTCAAAACCGTTGAGCGGTATAGCGTTCTGTACACGAGGATCGTGTGCGTCGAATGTGATAATATTATCTACACCCATTGAGATAAGTTCCTGAAGTGCGATAGCGCAATCAAGTGACTCTCTGGCTGTACGTCTGTGCTGGCGTCCTTCGTAAAGGAACGGCATGATGACTGTGATTCTTCTTGCTTTTCCCTCTATAGCGGCGATTACACGCTTGAGATCGGAATAGTGATCGTCCGGTGACATATGGTTTTCCATACCGCAGAGTTTGTATGTGAGACTGTAGTTTGTCACATCAACGATAATAAAGATATCGTTTCCTCTTACTGTCTCAGCGATTACACATTTAGCTTCACCGCTTCCGAAACGCGGGATTGAAACATCAAGCTTGTAACTGTCTTTTACATAATGCTTGAATGCCATGCTGTTTTCATTGTCGTGCTTGCGGTTTTTTCTCCAGTTGACGAGATATTGATCAACTCTGTCGCCGATTTCTTTGCAGCTGTCAAGGGCAATAAGTCCGAGATTACCGTAAGGTATAGTCTCTAGAAGCTTTTCATCGTTTGCCATGGGTGGTTTTCCTCCATTTAAAGTATCTCATTGTTTTACTTTGTCATATATGTTCACGGATAGCTCCGTTAAAACCGATAAATTGCCGAATGTTATTAAAACATGATTTTGTCATTAAATCAACTGTTTAATATTTAACATACTATTTTGCGTTGTTTGCTATCTTTTTCCTGATACGTATATCCACCCCGGTCAGCCTGAACATCGTGTAATTACTGGATATTCTCGACAGTATTCTCTCCGAATATATATTGGAGAAATTCTCTAGGGACAAATTGGTCGATATTATTGTCGACTTTTTGTGAAGTATTCTTTCATTCAGACACAAAAAGAGTTGTGAATTGGTGAAAGAATTTGAAAGCTCTGTCCCGAGGTCATCTATAATCAGAAGATCGCAGTTCAAAACATTTGCCTCGGAGAGGTCCGTTGTGTTCTCGGTGTTGAAGTTCGCGGCTCTGAATATATCAAACAACTGAAATGCAGAGAGATATATCACGGAGTGTGATGAATCCAAGAGTTCTTTCGCTATGCAGTTGGAAAGGAACGTTTTTCCTACACCTGTATCTCCGTACAGGAAAAGGTTGTCAAATTTTGTATCAAAGTCTTTTATAAAGGCTTTTGCTTTGTCTACAAATATATGCATTGAGTCATACGACGAGCATCCGGTGGTGGCGTTTGTGTCGTCCCTCGGATAAAAGTCGTAGGAGAAGTTGTCGAAATTCTCCTCACCCAGTACATTTTTCAGATTCGACTGAGTATAAACTATGTCGATGGCGCGCTGCATAAAACAGTGACACCGTTTGTTGCCGATATAGCCGGTATCCTTACAATCAGGACAATCGTAAGGCGGGGCTTGGAGATAATCATGAGGAAGATTTAAACTGTCATATATTGATAGTTTTTCCTCCTTCAGGGCGCCTACGCGTTCCTTTAGTTCAGCGATGGCATTTCCGTCGCCGTCGAACATCTTGGTGGCGCATTCCACTGCGGTTGAGGAAATCTCTTTCTCTATCTCTTTCAACCTCGGAACCTTCGCATATATTTCTTTCCTTCTGGTTTCGAGTATATGCTGATTTCGAATCTGTTTTTCGTTGTATTCCCTTAAAAGGTCATCATATTGTCGATTGCTCAGTGGCATATGTTATCCCGTCTACTTTCTTCCGTTATAGGATATGAGCTGTTCAAGTTCCTCGAAATTGTAATTTCTCTGCTCAAAGTTGTTAAAACGGTTAGTCTGTGGAGAAACCGAAGACTTGAGTGCAGCTGTCGTTACGGCTTTTTTTGCTTTGGATGCCTTGAAGGTCTCGTCGGCTTTTTTTATATCGTCAAAGTGTTTTACACCTTCATCGTGCCATGAGGTGAGTATCCTGTCGGTGTATTCGAAGCTTGGTTTGGATGTCGCAGAAACGGTTCTTCTGCAGGCTTCCTCTACAATATCCAAGGTGAAGCCGTACTTGCCTACCCACTTGTCGATGAGTTTGAGCTCACTGTCTATTAAGTTTCTTCCGTTTATTCCGAGATATCTCATTACGGCAAAGGCTGCATTGCTCTCCGAACTTGATATACGTTTGGCATCATCTAGAGTGCGAACGCCCTTTTCATGCCACGCCAGAGCAATCTTGTCCATGTAGCGCAAGGTCTTTTTTCCTTTGCTTACAGACAGCTCAACGAGATACTCGATGACGTCGCAAGGAAAACCGAGCGCGTCATACCAATAATATATAGTTCTTATATCTGTGAGACTCAAAGGTTTGCCGATATATTGCTCGGCACAGAACAGGAAAGTGGCTACTTCCGAGTTCTGTTTGAAATTCTCAAGATCTGCGATAGCGTAGTCTTTTTTCAAGGAGGAATCCTTTTTGGCGGATGATGTCTCCTCTTTGGACTCTTTTACTTCCGAGAGGGCAGAGTCAGCCTTTTTTGTGCTGTGCTTGAGGTTCGAGCTGTCGATCAGACAGATGCCGTTCAAGAGGCCGTTCGAATCATATTCAAGCTTTATAAGGTTCATTTTCTCCCAATAGTTGAGAGCGCGTCTGATGTCATTCTCCGTGTAATCGAAACGGTCTGCCATCTCTGTTACGGAGCAGTGACAATCCGACATATTCATGCAACGGAGAAGATACAAATAAATTTTGACATAATCCCCGTTGGCAGAAGTCATATATTCATCTATAAAAATGTTCGAGACTTTCGTGAATCCCGATTCTTTATCTGTGTACAAATGCAGTCCAGCCAATATTTTTCACCTACCAATTCAAATCGTTTGAAATTATAGCATATCGAAAATTAATTGAGAAGATACCGAGAGGGCGCAACCCTTGTGGAATAGCGGTTTTGATAAATTGTGGATAATGTGGATAACATATGGAAAACCATGTTTTTTCGGTAAAAAAAATCCACATTCGAAGTGGAATATGTATCCCTCAATCGAATGTGGATAATGTGGATAAGTTACTCGGAAATCAGAGATTCTCCAATTTCAACAACGTTTCCGGCACCCATAGTTATCAACAAATCACCGTTCAAACAATTTTTTTTGCAAAAATCTTTTATTTCGTCAAAAGTAGGGAAATAATAGGCTTCAACACCCTTATCTTTTAGCAATTTTAGCAAATCGGTTGAGTAGATTCCGTAAGTGTTCTTCTCTCTCGCAGCATAAATATCTGCGAGAACAACAATGTCAGCCATACCAAGCACATCGGCGAAGTCGCCAAGGAAAGCCTTTGTTCTCGAATATGTGTGAGGTTGGAAGACACATACGATTCTGTTGTGAGGATAGTTTTTTGCGGCTGTTAGGGTCGCTTTTATCTCGGTAGGATGATGAGCGTAGTCATCGATGACATTTACACCGTTAAAGCTTCCTTTTTTCTGGAATCGTCTGTCCGCACCGCCGAAATTCTTTAAACCGCGAAGGATTGCCTCGTCGGAAAGCCCAAGTTCCCTTGCGTAAGCGATCGCTGAGAGGGAGTTTAACACATTGTGCTCTCCCGGAACCGAAAGAGTGACTTCAAAAAGAGGGTTTCCCTTGCACACCGCAGTGTATGTCGCACAGGCATTCTCGTTGTATGTTATGTCTTTTGCCGTGTAGTCGCAGCCCTCTGAGCGTCCGAAGGTTATATATCTTGCGGGGAGGTTTTCTACAATCTCCTTGTAGTTTTCAATCTCTCCGTTTATGATATTGCATCCGTCCGCGGAAGTGTTTGCGGCAAATTTTCTGAAGGAGCTTCTGATATCGTCAAGATCCTTGAAGAAATCGAGGTGCTCCGCTTCTATATTTAATATGATGGCATATTTAGATCTGAAATCCAAAAAGCTGTTCGCATACTCGCAAGCTTCTGTGATGAAAACATCGGACTGTCCGACACGGATGTTTCCTCCTATTGAATGCAATATTCCGCCGACCGATATCGTAGGATCGCAATTTGCTTCTAGAAGAATCTGAGCGATCATCGATGTAGTTGTGGTCTTGCCGTGAGTTCCGGATATGCCGGCAGGAATCTTGTAGTTGTCCATGATCTCACCCAAAAACTGCGAGCGGGTGAGCATAGGAAGATCTGCACTTTTTGCTGCGGCAAATTCCGGATTGTCTTCTTTTATTGCTGCCGTGTATACGACAACATCTATGTCCGGCGTGATATTTGAAGCTGCCTGAGGAATGTTTATGGTTGCGCCCATGGCTTTCAACTCGTTGGTGAGTGCGGATTCTTTTGCATCCGAGCCTGAAACGGTGAAACCGGCTTTTAGCATTATCTGGGCGAGTCCGCTCATGCTTATTCCGCCGATTCCTATAAAATGAACGTGGACAGGTGTGTCAAAATTTACCTGAAACATTATTACATCTCCTTTAACCCAAAAAACGGGAATTTAATCTTACGGAATTATAGCGCAAAAATACGCTTTTGAAAAGATTAGTCATTATTGAGAAAAAACACATAGTATGTTATACTCGTGACCATAACAAAAAGGGGGCAAAATGTTATGAAGATTGATGATATCAGGATTCGTAAAGTAGAGAACAAGGGGAAAATGAAAGCAGTAGTCTCTATAACGATTGATGATGAATTTGTAGTACACGATATTAAGATAATAGAGGGAAAAAAAGGATTGTTTATCGCAATGCCGAGCAGAAAGACCTCTGAAGGTGAATACAAAGACATTGCCCATCCGATCAAATCGGAGACCAGAGACAGCTTATCGGACCTTATCTTGAAAAAGTACGATGAAGAGATGGCGGTTGAGAGTGCGGCAGCAACCGAGGAGTAAATCAAAACAAACGGCCGAACAGAGCCACTGCAGTATGTGTTTTTACTTGAAGAGTTCAGAAAAAAAGCATATACTGTGGTGGCTCTTTAAATTAAGAAGAAATACGAATTGAGGTTATATATATGCGCATCATAGCAGGCCTGGGTAATCCGGGAAAAAAATACGAAAATACCAGACACAACGCCGGATTTGACGTTATCGACGTCATTGCGGAAAAATACGGAATCAATGTATGCGAAAAAAAACATAAAGCCGTTATCGGAAAAGGGATGATAGACGGCGAGAAGACAATACTGGTAAAACCTCAGACATTTATGAATCTGAGCGGCGAGAGCCTCAGAGAGATCGTTGATTACTACGATGTGGATCCGGAGGAGGAGATGGTGGTGATATCCGACGATATCACACTTGCTCCGGGAAATATAAGAGTCAGAAGCAAAGGTTCTGCCGGAGGTCACAACGGATTGAAAAATATAATAGCAAATCTTGGGACGGATGCGTTTGCGAGAGTTAGAGTCGGAGTCGGAGAAAAGCCGGAAGGCGGAGACCTTGTGAACCATGTTTTGGGACATATATCCGGGGACGACAGAAAGAATTATGAAGAAGCAACTAAGAATGCCGCAGAAGCGGCAGTCCTATGTATGAAGGGCGAAGTGGCTCAGGCCATGAATGATTTTAACGGGAAGAAAGTATGAATGCATATACCGAACTGTTAGGCAATCTTGTCGGACTGAACGAAATTAATGACAACCTGAATAAAAAACCCGGGATCCATATGGTTTCCGGGTGTATTGATGCGGGAAAAGCCCACCTTATATATGCTATGGGCGAGAAGGCAAAAATGCGTGTTGTCGTGACATATGACGAGGTCAGGGCGAAGGAATTTGTGGAAGATTACAAGGTGTTTGACAAAAACGTTCTCTATTATCCGGCGAAGGATATTTTGTTTTACCAGGCGGACATACACGGAAATGTATTGTCAAACTCAAGAATAAAGGTTCTAAAGGCTCTCGCGGACGGTGAAAGCTATACCTTTGTCACAACCTATGACGCCTTGATGAACAGAAATGTCACGCCGGAAAGGTTTTTGGGCTCCGGAATAAAAATAAAAAACGGGGACGAGACAGAACTTGAAGAGCTGAAGATAAAGCTTGTCGATATGGGCTTTGAGAACGCATACCAGGTTGAGGCCAGCGGACAGTTTTCCGTCAGGGGAGGGATCTTGGACATCTATCCGGTCGGCGAGGACAATCCGTACAGAATAGAATTCTGGGGCGACGAGGTCGATTCGATAAGAAGCTTTGACGCGGAGAGTCAAAGATCTATAGAAAACTTGGATGAGATAGAGATTTATCCGGCAAGCGACATCCTGCTTACCGGTGATGAGAAAGAGGCGGGATTAAAAAAGATAAAAGCCGACACCGATCGTCTCTACAAGAAGATGCGGGAGGATATGAAGACCGAGGAGGCCTACAGACTGAAGACCGCCTGTGAGGAGATAACAAATGCGATAAGGGACAATGCCGACATGACCTCCGCGGATGCGTATCTTCCTTATTTTACAGACGAGACGGTATCGTTTTTGGACTTTTTTTCGGACAAGGATACCTTGTTTTTCCTCGACGAGGCGCAAAGGTGTGTTGAGAGAGGAACAGCCACGGAAACAGAGTTCAATGAGAGCATGAAACACAGGCTTGAGAAGGGATATGTCCTTCCGGGACAGCTTGATGCGCTAATACCGCACGAGCAGATAGCTGCAGCTCTCGGAAGAAGAAAAACGATAATACTCATGACTTTGGAGCAGAAGGTGAAGGATTTTGAGGTAAAGTCCAACACTTCCGTTCAGATGAAGTCGATCTATCCATACAACAACAGTTTTGAACTTCTGATAAAAGATCTTAAGCGTTACGGAAAACAAAAATATTCGGTTTTGCTCATGTCAGGTTCAAGAAGCAGGGCGAGACGACTTGCGGACGACATCATGAACGAGGGCGTGAACTGCTTTTTCTCAGAGGAGACAAAAAAAGCTCCAAAACCCGGAACGGTGCAGGTGTGTTACGGAAAGCTAAAAAGAGGCTTCGAGTATCCCGGAATCAATTTTGCCATAGTATCCGAGAGTGATATATTTGGCCAGGAAAAAAAGAAGAAAAAGAGAAAAAAGAATTACGACGGAGACCACATCAACATTTTTTCCGAGCTTAGCATAGGTGACTATGTTGTACACGAGAATCATGGGCTTGGAATATATAAAGGAATAGAAAAGATAGAAGTCGATCATGTGGTCAAGGATTATATAAAAGTTGAGTATGCGAAAGGCAGCAATCTATACATACTCGCAACACAGCTTGACATGCTGCAAAAGTATTCCGGAGGCGGAGAAAACAAAAAGATCAAGCTGAACCGTCTCGGCGGAAATGACTGGGTGAAGACAAAGACAAGGGTTCAGTCTGCCGTGAAGGAGATTGCGGAAGATCTTGTCGAACTCTACGCGAAAAGGCAGGAGATGAAAGGCTTTGTCTACGGTGAGGACACCGTTTGGCAGAAAGAATTTGAGGAGATGTTTCCGTTCGAGGAGACCGAGGATCAGACTGAGGCTATAGAGGCCACAAAGCGAGATATGGAGAGCACCAAGATAATGGACAGGCTCATCTGCGGAGATGTCGGATACGGAAAGACAGAGATAGCAATACGAGCCGCTTTCAAGGCGACGCAGGAAGGAAAACAGGTGGCATATCTGGTGCCGACAACGATTCTTGCGGAACAGCATTACAACACCTTTTGCCAGAGGATGAAGGATTATCCGATACAGATAGAGCTTCTCTGCAGATTCAGAACGCCTTCCGAGATAAAAGCAAGCATATCAAGACTAAAAAAAGGAACCGCAGATATTGTAATAGGAACCCACAGGCTTTTGTCGAAGGATGTTGTCTATAAAGATCTTGGGCTTCTTATAATAGACGAGGAGCAGCGCTTCGGAGTAAGGCACAAGGAGGCCATAAAAAAACTAAAAAACGATGTCGATGTCCTCACACTGACAGCCACACCGATACCGAGAACTCTGCATATGAGTCTGGTCGGAATAAGAGATATGAGTGTGCTCGAGGAACCGCCTATGGACAGACTCCCGATCCAGACTTACGTCATGGAGTACAACGAGGAGATGATAAGGGAGGCTATTGGAAGAGAGCTTGCCAGAGGCGGGCAGGTATACTATGTCTTTAACCGGGTAAAACAGATTGAAGATATGACGGCGAGAATAGCATCCCTTGTACCGGAGGCAAATGTAGCATTTGCACACGGACAGATGAGTGAGAGGGAGCTCGAGAATATCATGTACTCGTTTGTGAACGGAGAGACGGATGTCCTTGTCTCAACAACGATAATAGAGACCGGACTTGATATCTCAAATGTCAATACCATAATAATCCACGATGCCGACAACCTCGGACTCTCTCAGCTCTATCAGCTCAGAGGACGTGTCGGAAGATCGAGCAGAACGGCATACGCCTTCCTGATGTACAAGAGGGACAAGATGTTAAAGGAGGTCGCTGAGAAGAGACTCGCGGCAATAAAGGAGTACACGGAGCTTGGAAGCGGAATAAGGATCGCAATGAGAGACCTCGAGATAAGAGGTGCGGGAAGTCTTTTGGGCGAGGTTCAGCACGGACATATAGAGGCGGTAGGTTACGACCTTTATTGCAAAATGTTAAATGATGAGGTGAGAAAACTCAAAGGTGAAGCCTCAGATGTCGACTACTTTGAGACATCTATAGATATTGAGATAGATGCTTATATCCCGTCGACTTATATAACTGTGGAGAGCACAAAGCTTGAGACTTACAAGCGAATTGCCGGTATAGAAAACGAGGAAGAGCGCGAGGAGATGACGGAGGAACTCATAGACAGGTTCGGCGACCCTCCGAAGAGTGTCATGAACCTTATGAGGATAGCGGAGTACAGGGCAAAAGCGCACGGATTGTATTTTACGGACATATCGCAGAAGAACAATGAGGTACACCTGAAACTCTATGAGAAAGCGCCTATCAGAGTGGAGAAAATCCCTGAGTTTCTTGGACTTTACGGCAGCAGGATGAAGTTTATTCCCGACAGGAAGATACCGGAGTTTATATACACCATGCACATAAACAGCAGAGACAAGGAAACACCTGAAGATGTCATAAGAGATGTGCTTGAAAACGCAGGTGAGGTGCTCATCAATAAGAGTTGCGAATCGGTATGAAATCTTCTATAATATAAAAAGTTTTTTTGACTGGGAATAGTTAATTGGGTAGGAGGAAATTATGAATTTTAAACGTTTTTGCGCCCTGCTTTTGACCGGGACAATAGCAATCGGAACTTTGGCAGGATGTGGGAGTATAAATGGAAGTGCGACAGTTGCAAGCCTCGGAGATGTGACAATATCACTCGGCTTGGCAAATTTTGCGGCTAAGTATACACAGGCCGGATATGACAGTATGTCAAGTTATTTCGGAGAGGATATGTGGTCGCAGGATCTTTACGGATCGGGAGCTACACTCGAGGAAGATGTAAAGACAATGGTTCTCGAATCACTCGAGGATATGAAGCTTCTTGAGGCACATATGGAAGATTATGATTATTCGGTTTCCGATGAGCAGAAAGCTGATATTGACGAGACCGTGTCTGAATTTTTGGCAGCAAATACGGAAGATGCGCTAAAGACAATGGGTGCCGATGAAGAGTATGTAAAAGAATATCTCACCCTTCAGACAATACAGGCAGATCTCAAGGAAATAATAATGGAGAGCGCCGATGTCGAAGTCACCGATGACGAGGCAAAGCAGCAGGACATCTCGTATGTTGAATATGAAATCGATTCATATACAGACAGCGAAGGAAACACCGTTGAGTACACGGATGATGAGAAGGCCGGCTTCTACGCAAACGCCGAGCTTCTTGTATCCGCAGGAGCAGAGAATTTTGAGACAATGCTCGTTCAGCTCGGACTTGAGACAAAGACATACACCTACGGAGCGGATGATGATTACAGCACCCTTCCTGAGGAGGTTATCACAGCGGCAAACGAACTTGCCGAGGGAGAAATCTCAGGTGTTATAGAGACAGATGATGCTTACTATGTTGTTCGCAAGGACAGCGAGTACAATGAGGAGGCAACCGAGGAGAAGAAGGCAGAGCTTCTCGAGGAGAAACAGGAAGAGTATTACAACGAGGTTGTCGACGGATTTGCCGGAGAAGAAGAGTGGACGGTAAATGAAAAAGAGTGGGCAAAAGTAAACTTTAAATATATGTACACAGATTCAACCGAGACTGAGACCGAGACTGAGACAAGTACCGAATCTACCGAGACGGCAGAGACCGAGGCAAGCACCGAGTCCACCGAAGAGGCGGAGACCGAGGCAAGCACCGAGACCACCGAAGAGGCAGAGACTGAGACAACCGAGACCGAGGCAGAATAATGGAAAAAGACAACATTGTCCTGATCGGAATGCCGGGGGTCGGAAAGAGCACGATAGGTGTGATTCTTGCAAAGGTCATGGGTTACATGTTTGTGGATGCCGATCTTCTCATACAGGACAGAGAGAAACGTCTTTTGAAAGACATTATTGCCGAGGACGGAATTGAAGGTTTTCTCGGGATTGAAGACAGCGTAAACGCGGACATAGATACAAAAAATTCCGTTATTGCCACCGGCGGAAGTGTGGTTTACGGAAAAAATGCAATGGAACATCTCAAAAATATCGGAATTGTGGTATACTTAAAAGTAAGTTATGAAACAATTGACAAACGGTTGGGAGACATAAAGGGAAGAGGAGTCGTTGTCAGAGAAGGACAGACTCTATCGGATCTTTACGAGGAGAGAGTTCCCCTTTACGAGCGCTATGCAGACATCATAATCGACGAGGACGGTCTTGGAATCGAGGAGACGGTTTCACTGCTCGAGTCGAAATTGGTGGATTTTACTATTGACAAAGTCAAAAACAGGCGAATATAATACGCTTTTGTAAAATCAGTAGCATTTGGTATGAGGTGCGAGATGGATGAATATATTATAAAAGGTGGTACACCGCTGGTTGGAGATGTAACCATAGGCGGAGCAAAGAATGCAGCTCTTGCAATTCTTGCAACTGCTATAATGACGGACGAGACGGTTGTTATTGACAATCTTCCGGCAGTCCGCGATATAAAGGCGATGCTCGATGCAATTGACAGTATCGGAGGTCATGTCGATATGCTCGATGACCATACTGCGAAGATCAACGGAAGCAGTATCAACGATATGTGCGTCGACAATGAATACATAAAGAAGATAAGAGCATCTTACTATTTTATAGGAGCTATGCTCGGAAAATACAAAAATGCGACGGTTCCGCTTCCGGGAGGATGCAATATCGGAAGCAGACCTATAGATTTGCACATCAAAGGCTTCGAGGCACTCGGAGCGGAGGTGGACATTTCTCACGGACTTATATCTGTCAAGGCAGACAGACTTGTCGGAGCGCATATCTACCTCGATAAGGTATCGGTCGGAGCGACTATAAATGTCATGATGGCAGCAGCTATGGCCGAGGGAAAAACCGTCATTGAGAATGCCGCAAAGGAACCGCACGTTGTTGATGTTGCGAACTGTTTAAACAGCATGGGAGCAAATATCAGGGGTGCAGGAACCGATGTTATTAGAATAAACGGAGTTGAGAAGCTTCATGCGACAAACTACTCTATCATTCCGGATCAGATAGAAGCCGGAACATTTATGCTTGCCGCAGCTGCTACAAGGGGAGATGTTACACTTAAGAATGTTATCCCTAAGCATCTTGAGGCAATCACAGCAAAACTCCTAGAGATCGGATGCGAAGTTCATGAGATGGACGATTCGGTCAGAGTTGTAGCAAGCAAGAGACTTAAACATACTCAGATTACAACACTTCCTTATCCGGGATTTCCTACGGATATGCAGCCGCAGATGACGGTTGTACTCGCTCTTAGCGAAGGCACAAGCATTGTAACCGAGAATATTTTTGAGAACAGATTTAAATATGTCGATGAGCTCACAAAGATGGGCGCATCCATAAAAGTTGAGAGCAATATCGCTATAATAAGCGGTGTTGAGAGATATACCGGAGCACATGTAAGCTCACCGGATCTTAGAGCCGGAGCCGCACTTGTAATTGCGGGACTTACAGCCGAAGGAATAACCGAAGTCGATGACATATATTACATCGAGAGAGGTTATGAGAACTTCCCTGAGAAGCTCACCGGACTTGGCGCAAAGATTGAAAAGGTTTCCTCGGATAAGGAGATTACAAAGTTCAAACTCAGTGTGTCATAATTTATCAATACGCGATTATGCGTAGCAAGCTATGTTGACAATCACAATATTTAGGTGTATTGTGTGTGGCATAAAAAGTAAATATTTTGATTCTCTTATTCAGAGTGATGGAGATACATAGGATCTGTGAAGTCACGGCAACCCCGTAAAAGGAAGGTGCCAACCTGAGCGAAAAAATCGAACAATAAGAGGACAGCAAGACAATCTGCCCGCTTATTTAAGCGGGCTTTATTTTTCTCAGTGAGAGAAGACACCCTTCCACTAAGTAAAATATAGGGAGGGAGAGCACAGCATTTTACGTAGAATAAATGCAGAAGGAGACAATATGGAAAAATTATTATTCACATCGGAATCAGTAACCGAAGGACATCCTGACAAACTTTGCGATGCCGTTTCGGATGCTATTTTGGACGCATGTATGGAACAGGATCCTATGAGCCGTGTTGCATGTGAGACAGCAAGCTGTACGGGATTCGTTCTTGTTACCGGAGAGATTACAACAAAGGCTAAGCTTGACATTCCGGATATTGTAAGAAAGACGGTTCTCGATATCGGATACGATTCGGGAGACAAGGGACTCGACGGAAACTCATGCGCGGTTATGGTTGCTCTTGACCAGCAGTCAGCTGACATCGCAATGGGTGTTGACAAGGCTCTCGAGGCAAAGAAGGGTGATCTTAAGGATGAGCTCGACACAGGCGCCGGAGATCAGGGAATGATGTTTGGATATGCTACAAACGAGACTCCTGAACTTATGCCATATCCTATCGACCTTGCACACAAGCTTGCACTTCAGCTCACAAAGGTCAGAAAAGACAATACACTCACATACCTAAGACCGGACGGAAAGACACAGGTTTCAGTGGAGTATGATGAGAATGGAAAGCCTAAGCGTCTTGAGGCAGTTGTCCTCTCGACTCAGCACGATCCTGATGTGACTCAGGAGCAGATACATGAGGATATAAAGAAATATGTATTCGATCCGATCCTTCCTAAGGAGCTCATCGACGACAAGACAAAATTCTTTATAAATCCTACAGGAAGATTCGTTATCGGAGGACCTCACGGAGATGCAGGACTCACCGGTAGAAAGATAATAGTAGACACCTACGGCGGATATGCACGTCACGGCGGCGGAGCATTCTCCGGAAAAGACTGCACAAAGGTTGACCGTTCCGCAGCATATGCAGCAAGATATGTTGCAAAGAATATTGTAGCTGCAGGTCTTGCAGACAGATGTGAGATTCAGCTCTCATATGCAATCGGTGTTGCAGAGCCTACTTCAATTATGATCGACACCTTCGGAACAGGAAAAGTTTCAGACGAGAAACTTGTAGAGATAGTTCGTGAGAACTTCGATCTTCGTCCGGCCGGAATCATAAAGATGCTTGACTTGAGACGTCCAATCTACAGAGCTACCGCTGCATACGGACATTTCGGACGTACCGATGTCAAATTCCCTTGGGAGGAGACAGACAAGGCAGACGCTTTAAAGAAGTATCTTTAATCATGGACGCTTATAAAACCGGCTGCTTCGGTTTATAAAATGTTTAGAAAAACTCATAGAAATTAAATGGGATTTTTTACAAACAATGATATAATTTATGCTGTACGTAAATACTTGCGTACAGCATTTTTATTTTAAAGAGACCGAATATATGAAAAAACAGATGAAACTAAAAACAAGACTTATAATTTCATTTTGTATAATACTTTTCGTCCCGATTTTTATGGCAAGCATATTTATCTGGGGATTTTTCAAATCGCAGATAACAGCAATCGAGACGGCATACGGTATAGAGGAGATAGACATAAACTATCTTGTGAATTCCCTTCAGCTCATGAACAGATACGCATCTGTAATGTACGATGAACTGACGGATGTTGCGGAGAACGAGCCGGACAAGCTGATTGATGTCGATTTTCTCACGGAAAAAAATGATGAGCTTAGAAAGAAAAATGCTTTTCTCATGGTCACTGTTGGAGATGAACTCGTATTCAACGGTAGCGGAAACGATGATTACGCGGATATGAATGTTCCGGACTATGATGGAAACGATTATGATATGTCGGTGGGAACTTATATAGAGGAGGACGAGAGCCAGTCACTTATCAAGCAGGTCGGTTTTATCACAGAGAACGGAGACGAGGGAACGATATATCTTGTGATTCAGGGAATCGAACTTTTCCCGGAGGCAAAAAAACTGACTCTTGATGTCATTATCTCCATTCTCATAATCCTTATCTGTACGGCTGCGATGTTGATAGCATGGATTTACAGCGGAATGATCATGCCTCTCAAAAAGCTAGAGGAGGCCACGTACAATATTGCGGAAGGCAATCTCGATTTTACGCTTGACGCGAAGAGCGATGATGAGATCGGAAGGTTATGCTCCAGTTTTGAGGAGATGAGAAAGCGCCTAAAGGAGTCCTCCGAGGAAAAACTCAACAATGAGATGGAGAACAAGGCGTTGATAAGCAATATAGCTCACGATTTGAAGACGCCTATAACCGCTGTAAAAGGATATTCCGAAGGACTTTTGGACGGCGTTGCGGACACTCCCGAAAAGAGAGAAAAGTATTTAAGAACCATAAACAATAAGGCAAACGAGATGGATCTTCTCATAAACGAGCTGACCTTGTATTCGAAGATTGATACAAATAAGATCCCGTACAATTTTATCAAATTGCCTGTTGCGGATTACTTCAATGACTGCGCAGAGGAACTTGGAATCGATCTGGAGAACAAAAATATCGGATTCAGCTATTTGAATTATGTCGACAATGATGTCATTATAATAGCTGACCCTGAGCAGTTAAAGAGAGTGATAAACAATATAGTCGGAAACTCCGTGAAATATATGTCCGTAAGGGCGGGCGTAATAAACCTGAGGGTAAAGGACGTCGGAGACTTTATCCAGGTTGAGATAGAGGACAACGGAAAAGGAATTGATCAGAAAGATCTCCCGTATGTATTTGAACGTTTTTACAGAGCTGATGCGTCGAGAAATTCAGCCACCGGAGGAAGCGGGATAGGATTGTCGATAGTCAAAAAGATAATTGAGGATCACGGCGGAAAGATATGGGTGACAAGCAAGAGCGATGTCGGAACAATAATGTATTTCGTCATCAGAAAATATGAGGAGGTAACCAATGAGCAGTAAGATTCTTATCATAGAGGATGAGGTGGCAATAGCAGACCTTGAGAAGGACTACCTGGAACTTAGCGGCTTTGAAGTATATGTAGAAAACGACGGAGTGTCAGGTCTTAACAGAGCGATGGAGGAGGATTTTGACCTCTATATTCTGGACCTTATGCTTCCCGGAATTGACGGATTTGATATCTGCAAGAAGATAAGAGCGGAGAAAAACACACCGATACTCATGGTTTCCGCAAAGAAGGATGACATAGACAAGATCAGAGGTCTGGGACTCGGGGCTGATGATTATATAACAAAACCGTTCTCGCCGAGTGAACTTGTTGCCAGGGTAAAAGCCCATCTAGCGAGATATGACAGACTTATATCAACAAATGCGCCGGAGAATGATGTTATAGAAATAAGAGGATTAAAAATCGACAAGACCGCAAGGCGTGTCTGGGTGAACGGCGAGGAGAAGCAGTTCACCACAAAAGAGTTTGACCTTTTGACATTTTTGGCATCAAATCCAAACCATGTTTACAGCAAGGATGAGCTCTTCAGAGAGATATGGGATATGGAATCCATCGGAGATATAGCGACGGTGACTGTACACATCAAAAAGATAAGGGAAAAAGTGGAACTCAATACGGCAAAACCTCAGTATATTGAGACTATATGGGGTGTCGGATACCGCTTCAAAGTTTAAAATGTTTGATATTTTATATGAGGACGATCAGGTGATCGTCATAGACAAGCCACCGGGAGTACCGGTGCAGACTTCAAACCTAAGAATGCCGGATATGGTGAGCGAGATAAAAAAGTACTTTGTTGCAAATGGCAAAGAGCCGTATGTCGGACTTGTGACAAGATTAGACCAGCCGGTCGGAGGCGTTATTGCTTTCGGGAAAAACAAAAAAGCGACCGACTGCCTTGCATCGCAAATAAGAGACAAGAGTGCGGGAAAAGAATACATTGCGCGCGTTACCTGGGATTTTGATAAGGAACCGTTAAAAGCGGAAGATACCGGTGATCTTTTGGATTATCTCCTGAGGGATGGGAGGACGAACACCTCAAAGGTTGTAGGAAAAAACACACCCGGAGCAAAACATGCACATCTTAGCTACAAGGTAATAGAAGCCGGGGACGATGAGGCGCTTGTCCGTGTTTTTTTGGACACGGGAAGGCATCACCAGATCAGAGTGCAGTTTGCGAATGCGGGCTATCCGCTGGTTGGCGACAAAAAATACGGGAGTGAAAAATGCAAGGGCATGACAAAGAATGTTTGCCTTGCCTGCGTGCTGTTTTCATTCAGACATCCCGTCACAGGAAAAGAAATGATATTTGAAACAGAACCGAATTTCTCATAGACTTGACAAAATGGCTTTCTAAGGCCAAAATCTTGAAAGTGGGAAACTTCGGTTTTTTCATTTTATTAGTATATACAGGAAGGAAAAGAACTATGAAAATTGCAAACATGGTAGGAGACCGTTTTAAGGAGAGACCATCGGATTGTGTAGTTGACTCTCATGCGTTCAGCGTGCGCGGAGGATATGTAAAATACGTTGCAAACGGAATTTATTCTCTGTACCCGCCTATGAGACGTATCACAAAGAAGATTGAAAACATCATCCGCGAGGAGATGGATGCGATCGACGGACAGGAGGTTCTTTTCCCCGTGGCCCTTCCGGGAAGCCTTTGGGAGGAATCCGGAAGATTTGAGAGTGTCGGCGATGAGCTTTTGAGATTCAAGGACAGAAGCGGAAGCCAGATGGTGCTCGGAATGACTCATGAGGAGGCTGCGGTTCAGCTTGTCAGAGAGTACGGACAGACATATACGAAATATCCGTTCATGATATATCAGATTCAGACAAAATTCAGAGATGAGGCAAGACCGAGAGCAGGCCTTATAAGAGTCAGAGAATTCACTATGAAGGACGCTTATTCCTTTCATCTCACCCAGGAGGATCTGGAGAGATATTATGACATCTGTTACAAGGCATACAACAGAATATTCCAGAGAGCGGGAGTACCTGAGGTTATCGCGGTAAAATCCGACTCGGGAATGATGGGTGGTTCTGTATCACATGAGTATATGCTTCTCGCTGATGCCGGAGAAGATTCAATAGTAATCTGTACTGACTGCGGATACAGAGCAAACATGGAAGCTGCTGAGAACAAGGTTGACAACAGTGAATACAAGGGTATGGAAGACCTTGAGAAAGTACACACACCGAACGAGAAGACCATAGAAGAGGTAACCTCATTCCTCGGCGTTCCGGTAGAGAAATCATGTAAGGCCGTTATGTATCAGAAAAATATGACAGACGAGTTCGTTGTTGTATTCTTGAGAGGCGATTACGAGGTCAACGAGACAAA
The DNA here is from genome assembly GCA_024695665.1 of Lachnospiraceae bacterium. Taxonomy (GTDB): domain Bacteria; phylum Bacillota; class Clostridia; order Lachnospirales; family Lachnospiraceae; genus JAILHT01. Next base: position 31,923 of record JAILHT010000030.1, on the reverse strand, counting down.
GCTTACAAATTATCTCGGTGAGGAGATTCATCCTGCAGAGGTTAATGACGAGAGCGGACTTGTCGCAGGATTTACGGGACCATACAACCTTGATGCAAAATGCACGGTAGTATATGATGCATCTCTCGACGGAATCGAATCGCTTGTCTGCGGTGCAAACGAGACTGATTATCACTATAAGGGGCTCAATATAAAAAGAGATATCGGCGATGTTGAATACGTTGATGTATCAAAGATAAAGACTGGCGGAGTATGCCCTGTTTGCGGTAAAAAGACAATAACCGTAAAGAGAGGTATCGAGGTCGGAAATATTTTCCAGCTTGGAACAAAATATACCAAGACAATGGGAATGAAATATACCGATGCTGACGGAACAGAGAAGAATCCTATAATGGGCTGCTACGGAATCGGAGTCGGAAGACTTGCTGCATCCGTATGTGAGGCGAGACATGATGACAATGGACCTATCTGGCCTATAACAATCGCACCTTGGCAGGTACATCTCTGCTGTATGCGTGTAGATAAAGAGGATTGCAAGAATGCGGCTGATGAGCTCTATGACAAGCTTCAGAAAGCGGGAGTAGAAGTCATTTATGATGACAGAGATGTGAGAGCGGGAGCTATGTTTGCAGACGCAGACCTTCTTGGTGTTCCTGTCAGAGTTGTTGTCGGACCGAAGGCACTCGCAAACGGAGAGATCGAGCTTTCAAGCAGAGACAAAACAATAAAGAAAAATATACCTGTTGATACAGCTGTCGAGGAGATTAAGGCTGTGATTGACGAAATGTTTGCGGAGATATATTCAAAGGTAGAAGAGTAAGAGGTAGATGTATGATAGTCCTTCCGGAGAAGGTAAAATATATAATAGAGACGCTGGAAGAAAACGGATATGAAGCGTATGCCGTCGGAGGCTGCGTCAGGGATTGCATTCTTGGAAGAACACCTATGGACTGGGATATCACGACATCAGCGCTCCCCGAACAGGTAAAAAAAGTTTTTCACAGGACGATTGATACCGGGATAGAGCACGGAACCGTGACCGTTATGCTTCAAAAAGAAGGTTTTGAGGTCACAACCTACAGAGTGGACGGGGACTATGAAGACGGGAGACATCCTAAGGAAGTGACATTTACCGCAAGTCTTATCGAGGACTTGAAAAGAAGAGATTTCACGATAAATGCCATGGCCTACAACGAAAGAGTCGGACTTGTGGATGAGTTTGACGGCAGGGGCGATATCGAGAGAAAACTCATAAAATGTGTGGGGAATGCCAAAGAGAGATTCTCGGAGGATGCCCTTCGCATGATGAGGGCGGTGAGATTTGCCGCTCAGCTCGGATTTGAGATAGATGAAGATACAAAAAATGCGATAAAAAATATGGCAGACGGGCTAAGAAGAGTATCGGCGGAGAGGATACAGGTTGAACTTACAAAACTTCTGGTGTCCGACCATCCGGAGGAGCTTAGGACGCTTTATGAGACAGGACTTACAAAGGTGATGTTGCCGGAGTTTGACCTTTTGATGGAGACAGAGCAGAACACGCCTCATCACTGTTACAATGTGGGAGAGCATACGATACATGCCGTCTGCAAGATCAGAGCGGAGAAGATTTTGAGGCTTTCAATGCTTCTTCATGACATATCAAAACCCGAGTGCAGAACAACAGACTGTGACGGAAGAGATCATTTTAAGGGGCATCCCGCAAAAGGCGCAAAGAAGGCCGAAGAGATTTTGAGGCGCCTAAAATATGACAATGATACAATCAAAAAAGTCACAAGATATGTAAAATACCATGATGACAAGCCGAATGCCGACAAGATATCCGTGAGAAGGACAATCTCTAGAATAGGGGAGGAATACTACCCGGATATATTTGAGGTTTTCTTGGCAGATCGACTTGCTCAGAGTGAGTATAAGCGAAAAGAAAAGCTTAAATACGTAGAGGAATACAAAAAAATCTACGAAGAAATAATGAGAGAGAACGATTGTCTCAAGATCTCCGATCTGGCTTTGAACGGAAATGACCTTATGGGTCTTGGAATTCAAAAGGGACCGAAGATTGGAGAGACATTGAAAAAACTGTTGGATTATGTGCTTGAAAATCCGAAAAAGAACACGAGGGAGGAACTTGTGGACTATATGAACACCTTTTTGGGTGAGTGAGTTTTCAAGCGCGCGCTGTGCAAATGCAAAAAAGGGACAAAATGGGAAAAGGTTTAAGAATACTGCTTGTTGCGTCCGCGTGTTTTCTCATAGCAGGATGCGGTGGGGAGACCGATTACAGCGGAGGAATAGTGCAAACCAGAAGGGGAAACGTCTCACAGGAAGAGAGCACGGAGACCGAGAATACAACAGAAGAGAGCGAAAACGCAGATAATGCCACGGAAGTCACATCGATTGAAAGTGAAGTTGCGACATCAGGGCAGGTATACATCCTTCAATATGTGGATTTGGAGCAGCAGGTTGTAACCTTGATCGACTCCGATACCGGTCGTGAGAGAAGCTTCAAGTATGATGTGTATACTTCTTTTGCTGACAAATACGGAAAGACAAAGTCGATAGCATCATTTGAGCTGGGATACCCGGTCAAGGCGACAATAGATGAAGGAGCGGGCTCAATCAGTGCGCTTTCACTCACGGACGAGGCATGGGTTTACACCGGAGTGGTAAATTATTCCATAGATATGGATGCGCTCACAATGAAAATTGCGGACAAAAACTATTATTTCGACGATCATCTGAGCTGTTATTCGGAAGGTTACGAGGTTCCTTTGTATCTCATCGGAGCAGATGATACACTCACGGTAGTGGGAATGGATAAGCGCATTCTCTCGATGGTTGTCACGAGCGGACATGGATATGTGACACTGACAAATACGGAACTCTTTGACGGAAGCTACATCTGTATCGGAGATACGATATTCAAAGAGGTGCTTCCGGGGTTCAGGATAGAGGTGCCGGAGGGCGATTATCTTGTAACCGTTGCAAATGACGGATGGGGCAGCAGCAGAGAGATAACGGTAGTCAGAGGGCAGGACTATGTTCTCGATTTGGACAGCATGAAAGGCGAGGGTCCGAAATATTGTAAGCTGAGCTTTGATTTCGGAGGACTCACGACCGCAAAGGTTACGATCGACGGTGAGGAGATAGATTACAGCGAGCCGACGGAAGTGAAGTACGGAACTCATGTGCTTAAGATATCTGCAGACGGCTATGATTCGATAGAGAAGAAACTTGTGGTAAACAGCGAGGAGGCTACTATTGAACTTAGTCTTGTGGCGTCGGGAACCACCACGGACGAGGATGATGCTTCGAGCGGAACCGATGCATCAACCGGCACTACGACGAATAATACAACGACGAATGGAACCACGACAAACGGAACCGCCACAAACGAAACCACGACAGATGGAACGACTGCTAATGGAACTACCACAAACGGAACCACAACAAATGGCACTACGACAGATGGAACAACCACAGATGACACGTCATCGCAGGACTATTTGACGACACTTTACAATCTTTTGACAGCCATAAATAACACTGAAGATAATTAAATCCCATTTGAGCCCTAAAAGTCGCGGAATATCTTGACAAATCAAGGCAAAATTAGTATAACTAGGTAGTAAGTCACATATAGGTGGTTTACTAAATGAAGAGAATTTCACAGGAGGAAGTTTACTATGAACAAGACAGAATTAGTTGCAGCAATGGCTGAGCAGGCTAATATCTCAAAGAAAGATGCTGAAGCAGCATTAAAGGCATTCACAGAGACTGTTACAGCAGAGCTCGTAAAGGGTGGAAAGATCCAGCTCGTTGGATTCGGAACATTCGAAGTTGGACAGAGAGGCGCAAGAACAGGAAGAAATCCTCAGACTGGCGCAGAGATGAAGTTACCTGCATCTAAGGCTCCTAAGTTCAAAGCAGGAAAAGCTTTAAAGGATGCTGTAAATAAGTAATTTATTTATATGAACATCGGAGTGGAACTTAAAGTTCCACTCTTTTTTTGCCAAAAGGCTGGAAACTGGAATAAAAACGCAGTTGGTAGTATAATAAAACCTGTGAAAAAGGTCGAAATATAACTTATACGGAGAGAAAGTGAAAATGAGACTCGATAAGTTTTTGAAAGTGTCGCGGTTGATAAAGAGAAGAACCGTGGCGAACGAAGCTTGTGATGCGGGCAGGGTGCTTGTGAACGGCAAGGTTGCAAAGGCGTCCGTGAACGTAAAGGTTTCGGATATTATAGAGATTTCCTTCGGACAGAAAACCGTAAAGGTTGAGGTCTTAAGTCTGGCCGAGTCGATAAAGAAGGAAGATGCGAAAGAAATGTTTAGATATATTTAGGTGAGTTTTATGAAGAAGAACAGCAGAACAAAAAAGAGAAAAACGGGAAGAGGCAGCATAGCCGTCATAGTTATATTGCTTTTGGTTGTAATGTCTGTTCAGACCTTCCGTTTGTATAACAAGAATCAGGATTATATAGCTGAGGAGGAGGAGCTGCAGAGACAGCTCGAGGAAGAGACCGAGAGACAGCAGGAACTCAGCGATTATGAGGAGAATCTCGATTCGGACGAATATACAGAGAAAGAAGCTCACAACAAGTTGGGAATGCTATACGACAACGAGACAATATACAGAGAAGAGGATTAAGCTCCGGCAAGGCTCGGAGCTTTTGCATTTAACAAGGCTTATCTATGAGTACGGAAACGTTAAAAGAAAAAGTAAAAAGAGGGATCATATCTGATAACCTTATAAAAGAGGGGGATTATGTGATCGTTGGATTGTCGGGCGGAGCGGACTCCACCTGTCTTTTTGTCGTGCTCAATGAACTGAAAGAAGAACTTGGATTTCACTTGTATGCACTTCATGTGGAGCATGGGATACGCGGTGAGGAGAGTATTGAGGATGCCGAGTTTTCAAGGGGACTTAGCGAGAAATACAATGTGCCTTTTAAAATGGTAAGTATCGATATTCCGACTGTTGCAAAAGAGAGACGTCTGGGTACCGAGGAGGCAGCAAGAATCGAGAGATACAAAGTGTTTGAGGATTTTGCAAAAGAACTTTGCGAGACAAACAACACAGATTTTTCCACAATAAAAACCGCTGTGGCGCATCATGCGAACGACAATGCCGAGACAATACTTTTTAACATGACAAGAGGAAGCGGAATAGACGGTGCGGCGGGGATAAAACCTATTACAACCAGAAAGAGCGGACTTTGCATAATAAGGCCGTTGTATTTCGTGACAAGAAGAGAGATAGAAGAGTTTCTTTCGAATAAGGGCGAAAACTACTGCATCGACAAGACAAACGAGGACACAAATTACAGCAGAAATCGCATAAGAAATATAATAATTCCTGAATTTGAGAAGATAAACGAAGCAGCCGTAGGCCATTTTTTGAACTTTTCAAGGGAAATGCTTGAGATAAAGAAATATCTGGATATTGAGACGGACAGATTCATGGAGAACGCATGCAAAATATCGGTGGACGGAGTGGGAGAAACAGTCGTTTCGCTCGATGTAAAAAAACTTGAAAAAGCAGATCCCGTGATAAGGAGAAGAACGCTAAAAAAGGCCATAGTGACCGTCGCAAAAAGGGAGAAAGATATAGAGAAAAGACATGTGGCAGACCTTGAGACTCTGATGGGATTGCAGAGTGGAAGGGGAATAGATTTGCCGTATGCTTTAAGAGCCAGGAAAGAATACGAAAGAATCATTATTGAGAAAAAAGATTCAACAGCAGAGGATGGAGCTGGTTGCACAGATATTGCGACAGACTGCTTGTCTTTTTGCGAAATGCTGGAAAAACGTACATTTCAGCCACTTCCGTGGGAGGAGTGCAAAGCGTTGATACCCAAAAACGTATATACTAAATGGCTCGATTATGATAAGATTAAGGGTGAGTTATCGGCACGTTTTCCAAATCCGGGCGACAGAATATGTATAGATGTCGCCGGACATACAAAAGATGTGTTTGATTATCTGAAAAATGAGAAGGTTTCGGCCGCGGACAGGAAAAGAACAATTGTAATAGCGGACGATGAGGAAATAGTTTGGGTTCCGGGGCACAGGATCAGTGAAAAGTACAAGATTACACCGGAGACAAAAACTGTGATAGAAGTAAAATACGTAACAGAAAAGGAAATGTAAAAATGCAGGACAAGATCAGAGTATTGGTATCGGAAGAAGATGTAGACAAGAGAATTGAAGAACTTGGAAAGAAGATTTCCGAGCTTTACGGAGATGAGACGGTTCATCTTATCTGTGTGCTCAAGGGCGGAGTATTCTTCATGTGTGAACTCGCAAAGAGAATAACATCACCGGTATCCATGGATTTTATGTCTGTATCAAGCTACGGATCGGACACAAAATCAAGCGGAGTTGTAAAGATCATAAAGGATCTCGATGAGAGCATTCAGGGAAAAAATGTGCTCGTTGTCGAGGATATCATAGATTCGGGAAGAACATTAAGCTACCTTCTCGAAATATTGAAGAGCAGAGGACCGAAGACATTGAGACTCTGTACTCTTTTGGACAAACCGGACAGAAGAGTTGTGAATGTCGACGTGGATTATGTCGGATTTGAGATTCCGGACGAATTTGTTGTCGGATACGGACTTGACTATGACCAGAAATACAGAAACCTTCCGTATATCGGTGTCATAGAATTTGAATAAAACAACAGGAGAAAAAAATTGGGAAGACATGGACTTAGGGGATACGGAGTATACATTTGCCTGATTTTGGCGATGATTGTGTTATGGATTCTTTTGGATTCAAACGCCTTAAACAATGGCGACTACACAATCTCGGAGTTCAAGGCAGCACTTAATAACAACGAGGTTGTATCCGTAGAGATTGAACAGAACAGAGAAGTGCCTACCGGTGTATCATATATCACATTCACCGACGGCAGCGAGGAGGAACTTTACGTTTCGGATGTAAACGAACTCCAGGATTACATGGATCAGATGGGATTCACGGCTTATGTTGTGGATGATGTTCCGCCGGAGGATTGGCTTAGCAATCTTCTTCCGCTCCTCATAATGTTCGGAGCAATGTTTATATTGTTTATTATGATGAGCAATCAGGCACAGGCCGGTGGCGGTTCAAATTCAAAGATGATGAACTACGGTCGAAGCAGAGCAAGGCTCAACGAGGATACAAAGGATATCAATTTCGGCAAGGTTGCGGGACTCAGAGAGGAAAAAGAGGAGCTTGAAGAACTCGTTGAATTTTTGAAAGCACCTGAAAAGTTCACAGCTGTGGGAGCCAGAATACCGAAGGGTGTGCTTCTTGTAGGTCCTCCGGGAACAGGAAAGACTCTTCTTGCAAAAGCGGTTGCAGGGGAAGCCGGAGTACCGTTTTTCTCAATATCAGGTTCTGATTTCGTCGAGATGTTCGTCGGTGTCGGTGCTTCCAGAGTCAGAGATATGTTTGCCGAGGCGAAGAAAAATGCTCCGTGTATCATATTCATAGACGAGATTGATGCCGTAGCAAGACGACGTGGAACCGGTATGGGTGGCGGACATGATGAGAGAGAGCAGACTTTGAACCAGATGCTCGTGGAGATGGACGGATTCGGAACAAACGAAGGAATCATTGTCATGGCTGCGACAAACCGAGTAGATATTCTCGACCCGGCTATCATGAGACCGGGAAGATTCGACAGAAAAGTATTTGTCGGAAAACCTGATGTTGTCGGACGTGAGGAGATATTGAAAGTACACGCGAGAAACAAGCCACTCGGAGACGATGTGAACTTACAGCAGATTGCTCAGACCACGGCTGGCTTCACCGGAGCGGATCTGGAGAACCTTTTGAACGAGGCTGCGATACTTGCGGCTAAGGATAAGAGAGCTTATCTCACACAGGGAGATATAAAGAGTTCGTTTGTAAAAGTGGGAATCGGACAGGAGAAGAGAAGTCGAATTATCACTGAAAAAGAGAAAAAGATTACGGCTTATCATGAGTCAGGACACGCTATACTCTTCCATCTGCTCCCGGAGGTCGGACCGGTATATTCGGTATCAATCATTCCTACAGGCGCCGGTGCTGCCGGATATACAATGCCTATAAACGAGCGCGATGAGATGTTCTACACAAAGAACAAGATGCTTCAGGAGATCGTAGTCGATCTCGGAGGACGTGTTGCAGAGGAGATTATCTTCGATGACATCACGACCGGGGCATCGCAGGATATAAAGCAGGCCACACAGATGGCGAGAGCCATGGTTACAAGATACGGTATGTCCGAGAACCTCGGATTGTTGAATTACGACAATGACGATGATGAAGTATTTATAGGACGTGATCTCGCACATACCAGAGGGTACAGCGAGGCTGTGGCAAATCTTATAGATGAAGAAGTCAAGCGTATAGTGGATGAGTGCTATGCAAAGGCAAAAAAGATTCTTCTTGAGAATGAGAATGTACTTCATTCCTGTGCAAAGCTTCTTCTTGAAAAAGAAAAGATACAGAGAGACGAATTTGAGGCACTTTTTGAGGAAAATGCTCTGATAGGAGAATAGTTTATGAGTGAACGCTCCGTATATGAATTGAACAAACTTCAGAGATATGTAATGCAGATGAGACCTGTTCTCAGAAAAGACGCATTATATTCCGATGGGACCAAAGACTACAGATCGCCGGCAGAGCCGGAGCCGAATGATACGGTTAAGATAAGGTTCAGAGCTGCGAAAAACAATATCGACATTGTCTGGTTCTGCACCGAAGATCAAAAAATCGTAATGCCAATGGTGGAAACCAAGGACAATTTTGAGTTTTATGAGATTGAATACGAACTTGGCGACAAGCCGATGGAGTATTATTTTAAGATATCTTCGGGTCTTCTTGAGTGTTATTACGACAGATACGGTGTTCATATGGATATGAGACCTAGATATCAGTTTCGTATTGTGCCGGGGTTCCATACACCGGACTGGGCAAAAGGAGCTGTAATCTATCAGATATTTGTCGACAGATTCTACAACGGAGATACATCAAATGATGTTCTCGATAACGAGTATTATTACATAAAAGAGACAAGCACAAGGGTACCGCCGGAAAAATGGGACAAGCCGCCTGAGTTTTTCAGCGTTTCGGAGTTCTACGGAGGAGACCTTGAAGGTGTGAGACAGAAACTGGATTATATAAGCTCTCTGGGTATTGAAGCAATATACTTTAACCCCCTGTTTGTCTCGCCTTCAAACCACAAATACGATATACAAGATTATGAACATATAGACCCTCATTTCGGAAAGATAATAAATGATGAGGGAGATCTTCTGGACGAGGAAAAGTGGGGAAATGTCGCCGCAACCAGATACCAGAAGAGAGTGACCGACCTTGAGAATCTTGAAGCGAGCAATATGCTTTTTGCGAAACTCGTCGAGGAGGCTCACAAAAGGGGAATAAAAGTAATACTGGACGGAGTGTTCAACCACTGCGGATCTTTCAACAAGTGGATGGACAAAGAGCTTATCTACGAGGAGAAGGAAGGATACGAGCCGGGTGCTTACGTATCGCCGTTGAGCCCGTACAAGGACTATTTTGCATTCGAAGACATGAACGCCTGGCCGTACAACAACACCTATGAAACCTGGTGGACACATGATACTCTTCCGAAACTCAACTATGAGGAGAAGAGCGGAGAATTGTACAAGCATATTCTTCAGATTGCGAAAAAATGGGTTTCGCCACCTTTCAATGCGGACGGTTGGAGACTTGACGTGGCATCGGATTTGGGACACAGTCTTGATGTGAATCATCAGTTTTGGAGAGATTTCAGAAATGCTGTCAAAGAGGCAAATCCTAATGCCGTAATCTTAGCTGAGCACTACGGAGACCCGAAGGAGTGGCTCGAGGGTGATCAGTGGGATACAATTATGAACTATGACGCGTTCATGGAACCACTCACCTGGTTTTTGACCGGAATGGAGAAACACAGCAATGAGTTCTATCCGGACAATATCGGAAAGGTGGAGAACTTTGAGGGAGCTATGAGACATTATATGGCCAGCTTCCAGACTGCATCGCTCTACTGTGCGATGAACCAGCTTTCAAACCATGATCATTCAAGATTCTTGACAAGGACAAACCACAAAGTCGGAAGAGTCGATCAGTTGGGATATGAAGCTGCCGAAGAGGGTGTAAACTATGGTGTATTCAGGGAAGCTGTTGTAATACAGATGACCTGGCCGGGAGCTCCTACAATATACTATGGTGACGAGGCGGGAGTCTGTGGATTTACCGATCCGGACAACAGAAGAACCTATCCTTGGGGACATGAGAGAACCGATCTTATCGACCTTCACAGGGATTTGATTCTGATTCACAAGAGATATGATGCTCTAAAAAAAGGCTCTTTCCAGTTTATGGAATGCGAGATAAACCTTCTCGTATATGCCAGATTCACGAATGATGAGCATTTTGTTATAATTGCGAACAACTCAGAACTCAGAAGAGATTTAAATGTCAAAGTATGGTATGCCGGAACGCCTATGACGGGGCGCATGAAGAGACTTATAGCGACATCACAGAACGGATATTCAATCATGCCTGAGTATTATGATGTAGAAAACGGAAAGATAAGAATAACGGTAAATCCGTTCTCGGCGTTGATCTTAAAATACGTGGATGAAAATGCTTGATATGAAAAAAACGCTATGATATAATCTTGTTCGTTAACGGGCAGATTCCCGAGTGGCCAAAGGGGACAGACTGTAAATCTGCTGCAACTTGCTTCGGTGGTTCGAATCCACCTCTGCCCATATATCAACAAAAGATCAGATGCTTGTGCGTCTGGTCTTTTTTACATAAGAAAAGAGGAAAAAAATGAGAGTAATATTGGCTTCAGCATCTCCCAGAAGAATAGAACTTATGAGGAGACTGTTCAAAGATTTTGATGTTATGCCGGCCTGTGGGGAGGAAAAGTCAGAAGAGACGGCTCCGGACAAATATGTGATAGCCTTGGCAAGTGCAAAAGCGTTTGAGATAGAAGAAAAGGTTAAAGATTCCGAGGATGAATATATAATAATCGGGGCTGACACAGTCGTTTCAAAGGATGGAAATATCTTGGGCAAACCGAAGGATTCCGTTGATGCTGAGCGAATGATACATATGCTCGAGGGGGATAAACATCAGGTGTACACAGGAGTGTCACTTATAGTAAACGATTCTATGGGAAGAAGAAATATCGGATTTGCCGAGAAGACAGATGTGAAATTCAACAAAATGACGCGCGAGGAGATAATCGATTACATAAATTACAGGGATGAAAACGGCTCTCCCGAGTGGGAGGACAAGGCCGGAGCATATGCCATCCAAGGGTATTGTTCAAAGTATATAGCTGGAATATTCGGCGATTTTTACAACGTGGTCGGTTTTCCTATAGCTGAGATATATCGCAGGCTGAATTTCAAGTAATAAAAAGAAATCAAAAAATATATGTGTAAAATGCCGATTTGGCATTGCGAATATTTGTTATAAACTGACATAGTCTAAAATGCGGAAATGGATTAATATTTATATCAATCCGTTTCTCCCCCAAAAAAGGGGGATTTATGAAAAGAATCTACAAAAATCTAAAAAGATCTATAGTATTTATTCTGGCGCTGACGCTTGCGATAATGCCTGTACTTACGACATCATCAAAGGCTTCGGCAGCTTCGAAAAATCAGATTTTACCATTTGTAATACTCACTTCATACAACAGAACACTCTCCGTGGGAGATGAGTTTCTTCTGGCAGCAGTGACTTCTACAGGAGATTTCCCGACATTTAAAAGCAGTAACTCGAAAGTTGTCTCGGTGAATACCTACGGCAGGGTGATTGCGAAGGCGCCGGGAAAGGCAGAGATTACAGCAAAAATAAATAAGGCTGAGGCAACCTGCAAAATACTTGTAAAGAAAACCGAGATAAAATTGTCGGAAGAAAAGTTGTCTCTTGAAGTCGGTGAAGAAAGAAAAATCACGGCAGAGACCTCGACGGGAAGTATTCCTGTCTTTAAGAGCGCAAAAAGCAGTATAGTAACAGTTGATGATGAGGGGAAAGTGAAGGCAATAAAGCCCGGAGAGACCAAAATAACTGTGAAAGCGGACGGAACAACAAGAAACATACCGGTAAAAGTAAAAACTCCGAAGATTACAATCGCAACAAGAAAAATATCAATGTACAGGAACAAGATATACAAACTGAAAGTCACTGTATCCTCAGGCAGAACGCCTACCTTTAAGACGGACAAGAGGAGCGTGGCAACAATATCTGAAAAAGGTGTTATAACGGCCGTAAAGCATGGAACGGCAAATATAACAGTGAGTCTCGACGGAGTTAAAAAGATTTGCACGGTGACTGTAAAAAGCCCGAAGATAAAAATAAAACCATCATCTGTGACCCTTAAAACGGGAAAGAGTAAACTACTTTCCGTCAGTGTGTCATCAGGAAACAAACCGGAGTTTAAAAGCAACAAGACAAAGGTTGCTACGGTCGATGAGAACGGAAAGGTTACGGCAATAAAAAAGGGCACGGCCCTTATAACCGTGTCCGAGGATGGGACAAAAGAAAGTGTTGTTGTCACCGTAAAATAAGAAAATGGGGGAGAAACGGATTCTCCTAAAATGAATCAGATATAGCCACCGTCAAACTGTATTATCTGACCTGTGAGATAAGATGGAGAAGTTATAACAGAAAATACCATCTCCGCGACCTCATCGGCGGACGCAAAACGCCCGGCCGGTATCTCCTCGCGAAGCAATTCCAACGATTCTTCATCTATGGATCTGTTCATGTCGGTATCTATGACTCCGCAGGCTATGGCATTGACCTGAATGTCAGAAGGCGCAAGCTCTTTTGCGAGCGCTCTCGTGAAGGAGTCGATTCCACCTTTCGTAGCGGAGTAAGCGACCTCGTACGAGGCACCGTAAAGTCCCCAGATAGAAGATATATTTATTATCTTTCCGGAGCCTGCCTTTAGCATAATCGGTATGGCAAACTTTGAGCATGAGAATACAGAGGTCAGATTGGTAGATATAAGTCTGTTCCACTCCTCAATACTCATGTCGGATAAAAGACCGAGATGTGCTATGCCGGCATTGTTGATAAGGACATCTATGGTATCCGTAAAAGCTGATATCTCTTCAAACATTCTTTCGACGAACGAATAGTCGGACACGTCCCCGCAGACAATTAAAATCTGCACTCCGTATCTGTTTTTTAGATCATCCGAGAGCTCGTTTAACATTTTTTCGTTCGATATGCAATTTAAGATAAGGTCGTAACCGTGTGAGGCCAAAACCTTTGCGCAGGCGGCTCCTATGCCTCTTGAAGCCCCGGTTATGACGGCAGTTTTTCTCTTCATGTAAATATTCCTTATACAGTTATTAAATGTGCGAATAATTGCGTCTCATAAATAATATTTTTTCATTTGTATATATTATACACAAATAAGCCCAAAGTGATATAATATAAATACTCCATATAAATTTGGAGAATATTTACTCGAAAGGGGTCGTGACTTATGAATATTATTATAAGCGGAAAAAACATTGACCTTACTGAAGGACTCAAGGCAAGCGTAGAAGGAAAGATGGCAGGCCTTGAGAAGTACTTTACCCCTGATACTGAAGCAAATGTAACTTTAAGTGTCGAAAAGGAAAGACAGAAGATTGAGATTACAATCCCAATCAAAGGAAATATCATTCGTTCTGAGCAGGTGAGCGATGATATGTATGTTTCAATTGATCTTGCAGTGGAGGTCATTGAAAAACAGCTTAAGAAACATCGTCAGAAACTTATAAGTAAGAAACAGAATGCGGGATCGTTTAAAAAGGAATTTCTTGAGGAGAGCGTTGGCTCAGAGGACGAGATTCAGATTACAAGAGTCAAAAAGTTTGATATGACTCCGATGTATCCGGAAGATGCAGCTCTTCAGATGGAACTCCTCGGACATAATTTCTTTGTATTTATTAACGCTGAAGATGATGCAGTAAACGTTGTTTACAAGAGAAAAGGCAATACCTACGGACTTATTGAGCCGGAGTACTAATCTAAGCAAGTATTGATTATTTTGGAGGAAGTTTTTAAATCATGAATATTGTAGTGTTGGCCGGGGGACTCAGCACGGAGAGGGACGTGTCAATTAAAACCGGGGAGATGGTTGCAAAAGCGCTCAAGGAGAACGGGCATAAGGTTATTCTTTTAGATGTCTTTATGGGGTATTCAGACAAAGAAGAAGATATGACAAATGCTTTTGACAGAGCGGACGAAATCAGCCTGAAACCAAAAAACATACCGGAGGTTGCACCGGATCTCGAAAAAGTGAAAGCACAGAGAGCAGACAAGAGCGACTGCTTCTTCGGACCAAACGTAATAGAGCTCTGCCGAATGAGCGATGTTGTATTTATGGCATTGCACGGAGAGAACGGAGAGAACGGAAAGATACAGGCAACGTTCGATCTTTTCGGAATCAGATATACCGGAACCGGATATTTCGGAAGTGCGATTTCGATGGACAAATACGCAGCGAAGATATTCATCACTGATGCGGGAGTGCCGATGGCACATTCTGTCAAAGTAAAAAAATGTGATGTCGACAAGGGTATAAACGAGCTTGGGGTACATATCCCATGTGTTGTTAAACCTGTATGCGGAGGGTCTTCCATCGGGGTATCGATAGCTCATGATGAAAAAAGCTTCAGGGATGCCTTGAGAGAGTGCTACAAGTGGGAAGATGAAGCCCTTGTTGAAGATTATGTAGAAGGCAGAGAGTTCTCTGTCGGAGTTATGGAGGGCAAAGCACTTCCAATCATAGAGATAGCGCCGGTAACAGGATTCTATGATTATAAGAACAAGTATAAAGCCGGAAGCGCGGTTGAGACATGCCCGGCAGAGATATCGGAGGAACTCACAAAGGAGATGCAGGGATATGCTGAGAGGGTAGCGAAAGTGCTTGGACTTGATACATATTCAAGAATAGATTTCCTTATGAATGAGAAGAATGAGATGTTCTGTCTGGAGGCAAACACATTACCGGGAATGACACCGACAAGCCTACTTCCGCAGGAGGCAAAGGTTGTAGGAGTCGATTTCGGCGGACTTTGTGAGAAGATCATAGAAATATCACTGAAAAAAAGATAAAAAGTAATTAAAGCAGATGCCGCACACCGAAAGGGTGTGTGGCATCGTTGTGATAAAAGAGAATGGAGAGTATCCCATGAAAAACATGACAATAGAAAAGATAGCTGAGGTGTGCAAAGGAAAAATCTTAGGCGATTATAAGCAGGACAATACTGAGGCAAACGGTATATATATAGACAGTCGAAAGGTATCTAAAGGCGATGTATTTATCGCGATAGAGGGAAATCGCGTCGACGGTCATGACTTTGTAAAGAGTGTCATGGAAAACGGTGCGCTCTGCGCAGTGGGTGAAAGGAAACTTGAAGAGTATTTCGGCCCTTACATTCTCGTAGAATCAACACTTCAGGCGCTCAAAGATATAGCAGAGTACTATCTGTCGGTACTTGATATAAAAGTGGTCGGAATCACAGGAAGTGTCGGTAAAACCAGTACAAAAGAGATGATAGCATCTGTACTCGGTGAGAGATATAACGTATACAAGACAGCAGGGAATTTCAACAATGAGATAGGTCTGCCGCTCACTGTTTTCGGCCTTAGGAATGAGCATGAAGTTGCCGTGTTGGAGATGGGAATATCCGATTTCGGTGAAATGGACAGACTTTCAAAGATAGACAGACCTGATATTATGGTAATAACAAATATCGGATATTGTCACCTTGAAAACCTAAAGACAAGAGATGGAATATTAAAGGCAAAGACGGAGTGTCTCGACAATATGAAGCCTTCTTCTGTTGTCATTTTAAATGGTGACGACGACAAGCTTATAACCCTAAACAGCCATCCGGAGATCAGAAAAGTGTTCTATGGCAAGGATGATGAAAAATTCGCAATCCATGCGTCTGACATTGATGATAAAGGACTTGCGGGAATCGATTTTACACTTTCTGCGTGCGGTGAAAAGATAAAAGTTCACGAGCCTCTTCCGGGAATGCACAATGTCAGCAATGCACTCGCTGCAGCTGCTGTCGCAAAAGAACTTGATATGGGTATCGAAGAGATAAAAAGCGGTATTGAAAAGGCCTCAACAATAGGGGGAAGAAGCAATTTTATAAAAGCTAACGGATATACCGTGATCGATGACTGTTACAATGCGAATCCAATTTCAATGAAGGCTGCAGCGGATATTCTCTCCAAAGCCGAGGGAAGAAAGATAGCGGTGTTCGGAGATATGGGTGAGCTTGGAGATACGGAGAGAGAACTTCATTACGGAGTCGGCGAGCATGTTGCGATGACGAATATCGATGCTGTGTTCACAGCCGGAAGTCTTTCGAAGGAGATAGGTCGCGCCATAAAAGACAAAGGTGCAAAAATCGAAGTGTTCGAGTTTAATGACAAAGAAAATCTGATAGAAGAATTGCTTAAATATAAAAAAGAAGGGGATACCATTTTGGTTAAGGCATCCCACTTCATGAATTTCTCCGAAATAGTAAAATCTTTGACCTAATAAGCTTGACTAAAAAATCAGAAGCCCTCAACTTCAAGCATCTTGATTATCTGATCTCTGCAGTACGAGCCGAGTTTTTTCTTGGTCTCGTTGTCGAGCGTTTCAGGATAAATAGGATCACCGTATATAAGTGTCACTTTTTTTGGATGAATCCACGGTAAGTGATCCTCAAATATGTCACGGGTCTCCGTGATTGCCATCGGAACTATCGGACAACCCGATTTTGTGGCAAGTTTCATGCTTCCTTCATGGAAAGGAAGCATTTCTTTTATGTCATCACCGCGACTTCTTGTTCCCTCCGGATAGATAGCCATGGAAATACCATTTTTCATCTGGTCAATTCCCTCGAGAATGGTTTTTAGTCCGGCTCTTATATCATCTCTGTTTAAGAAGAGACAGTGGAGTCTTAACATCCAATTATTTAAAAGAGGTATGTGCGCGATATTGTCTTTTGAAATATAACCCGTGAGATTTTTACATCTGGAATAACTTATGACAATATCAAAAATACCCCTGTGGTTTCCGACATATAAAACGGCGGTATCATCGGGGATTTTTTCTTCTCCTTTAACGGTTACTTGTATTCCGCCGATGGCGAGAATGATCTTGAAAGCAAGCTGAACATAGCGAAGCTGTCTGAGATCGGAAGCTTTTTTATTTATCTTTCCAAGCAGGAATTCGATTCCCATATAAGGAAGTCCTATAAGGAAGAAAAAGAAAAGGTAAATGAATATAATAATTGTTCTCATAAAGTTCCTTTCAAAGGTTTTACTTATTACATATTTATCTAAAAGATTATATATTGAATTAAATCAAAAGACAAGCATAGTACTTTTGGCCCCTTGAATACGATTTAACACTTTGATATATTAAAGCAGGAATTATACTATAGAATACGGAGGGACTTTAAATGAGCCAGAGTGATATTCAGAAGGTACGTGAGTCTGTTAAGCAGCAGTGCGGAAGCAGAGTTATGATTCAGCTTGACCGAGGCAGAAATAAGGTTGACATTCAGGAAGGCACCATCCAGGAAGCTTACCCAAGTGTGTTTACTATTTTGGTAAATGACGAATCATCCGAGAACCCTCCACAGCTGTTATCTTTCAGTTACACGGACATTATAACCAAAGATATCAGAATGAAGCTTTGCTAAAGACAGATAAAACGACGGCTATTGTTTTTAAAACAATAGCCGTATTTTTGTCTTAACAAGCCTTCACATTTGAAGTGGCTATTATATTCACATTTGTCCCTGCGACATTTTCTATTATCACATCTCCTATATTTACGGGAGCATCAACGGACACGCCTTTAAGTGCATCCATTACTTCAAAGATTTTTCCTTTTGGAATCTCTGTCTTTGTCTTGCAAGCGACAGTTGGCCATTCTCCGCCCAAAACCTTCACGGTTGATGTCACAGAACGAATCGGTGCGACAACCTCCTGCTTTGCATATTTTTCGCCCCTCGGGCAGGTGTTTCCGGTGACGGAAGTGACCTCACCGTTCTCTAAGGTTACTGTTATAGGGCATCCCATCGGACATACAATACAGTTGAGTTCTCTTGTTTCCATTATTATGCCTCCTCAATCTTTATGGTTATCGTGTTGAGATCCGACACTTCATTGAGTTTGTTCTTTATCAGGATAATCTGTTCCATCTCACCCGGCGCCATTATTTTTTTAGGCAGCTTCTGAAGAAGAGTATCATTTGCGTAGACGCAGAGGTTTACATTTTTGTATACATTTCCGACTCTGAATCTCACAGTGAGATTGTCTGCCATTTTATCAGGTCTTACAAATGCAGGTACAGAATAGCGGACGCCGTTTTCTGTATTTATCTTCACAACTCTGTCAGGAGAATCATTTTCGTTAAACGAAAGGATGTATTTTGCGGCATTTTCTCCTGCAGTCGTCGACTCTTTGGAGACATAATCCACGAGGTCGTGTACGTGGAGGACATTTCCACAGGCGAATATTCCGGGGATGTTTGTCTCAAGGGAATCATTTACAATCGGCCCGCTTGTGACAGGACTGAGATCGACACCGGCGCTTCTTGAGAGCTCATTCTCAGGGAGAAGTCCGCACGAAAGAAGGAGAGTATCGCACTCATATCTTTCCTCGGTTCCCTTTATCGGTTTGTTGTTTTCATCTACTTCGGCTATTGTAACAGCTTTTACTCTATCTCTTCCTTCGATGTCTACAACTGTGTGTCTAAGTTTGAGCGGTATTCCGAAATCATCGAGACACTGGACGATATTTCGTTTGAGTCCTCCCGAGTATGGCATGAGCTCGGCTACAACTTTAACCTTTGCTCCCTCAAGAGTCATTCGTCTTGCCATGATAAGTCCAATATCTCCGGAACCCAAAATGACAACTTCTTTTCCGGGCATAAAGCCCTCGCGATTTACGAGTCTTTGAGCTGTTCCGGCAGAATAGATGCCGGCAGGTCGAAATCCGGGTATGTTTAAGGCGCCCCTGCTTCTCTCACGGCAGCCCATTGCAAGGATAACCGCTTTTGCTTTTATCTGAATAAGTCCGTCTTCGCGGTTCATGGCGGTTACGGTTTTATCTTTACCGAGATCCATAACCATGGTGTTGAGTTTGTATTCTATTTTTCTGCCTAAGACTTCTTTTATAAATCTCTCGGCATATTCGGGACCGGTGAGTTCCTCCTTGAAGGTGTGAAGTCCGAAACCGTTATGTATGCACTGATTTAATATTCCGCCGAGTTCCTTGTCTCTCTCGAGGATAAGGATTGAATCGATGCCGTTGTCCTTTGCGGATATAGCGGCTGCAAGTCCGGCCGGACCGCCTCCGATGATTACAAGATCATAATTTAACATCTGATTTTCCTCCTACAATTCTTTGTTGGTTCCTACGATAAACTCGGAACCTTTTCCATGTTTAGAGACTTCTTCTACAGGGATACCTGTCTCGCGGGCGATAATGTCCATGACTCTCGGTGAACAGAATCCGGATTGACATCTTCCCATGCCGGCTCTTGTCCTTCGCTTTACAGCATCTAAGGATCTTGCGCCAAGCGGCCTGTTGATGGAATCCAAAATCTCGCCTTCGGTTATCATTTCGCAGCGGCAAATGATATTGCCGTATGCGGGATTTTCTTTGATGAGTTTGTTTCTATCTTCGAGGGACAGTGTGTCCGGGTCGAGAATTCCTTTTCTAGTCTCCGTAAAGGAGGATTTCGCAGAAAAAGAGAGTTTCCGTGAAATCTCTCCCGCAAGAGCAACGCCGATGGCAGGGGCGGATGAAAGTCCCGGCGATTCAATGCCGGCGGCCTGATAAAAACCGGAGACTTGAGAATCCTCTCCGATTATGAAATCATCATCCTTTTCGTGTGCCCTAAGACCGGCAAAACTGGTAATAACCTGACGGTACGGAACATCTTTTACGCTTAAAGATGAAAGTGGCGCAAGGGAGGTCAGTCCGTCCGTGGTTGTATTTACACCTTCTTTATCAGGAACATCTTCGGCGGTAGGCCCGACCAGTAGATTTCCGTGAACGGTAGGTGTCACTAGAACACCTTTTCCCATTTTGCTTGGGAGTTGGAATATCGTGCTGTGTACATGATCTCCGGCTGTTTTGTCGAGGAGCATGTACTGACCGCGGCGAGCGGTTATATGCATCTCTTTTGCATTTGCCATTGCAGAAATTTTGTCTGCATATACACCGGCTGCATTGACGACAGCCGTCGCTTCAAAGGTATCGTTGTCTGTCTTTATGACAAAGAAGTCTTCAGATTTTGTTATATCCAAAACTTCAGTGTTAAGGAAGAATTCGACACCGTTTGCATTTGCGTTTTCAGCATATGCGATGGTGAGATTGAACGGGCACACAATACCGCTTGTAGGAGCGTAGAGTGCGTATGTCACATCATCCGCAATGTTTGGCTCCATTTTCAAAAGCTCGTCACGATCTATTATTCGAAGATCCTTTACACCGTTTGCGAGACCTCTTTTTATAAGCTCATCGAGAGCACTTCTGTCCTGGTCTTTGGTGCAGACAACAAAAGCTCCGTTTCTCTTGAAAGGAACATCAAGGTCTTTTGAGATTTTGTCCATCATCTCGTTACCCTGAACATTCATAAGTGCTTTTAAGGTTCCCGGAACCGCATCAAACCCGGCGTGAACAATGGCACTGTTCGCCTTGCTTGTACCGGAACACACATCGTCTTCTCTCTCTATAACACATATCTTGGCATCGTAGCGGGAGAGTTCTCTTGCTATCGCGCAGCCGATCACACCGGCGCCGATGATCGCAACATCATACCTCATGTCAAATCTCCTTTTTGTAATCGCTTTTGAATAAATTAACTTAAATAAAAAAGAGTGAGAAATAAAGCGAATTTCTTCGCCTGATTACCTCACTCATCATCTCGTGGTTTTGTATTTTATTACGAGCCAATAATAACATGCTAAGAATACGAACGCAACAACAAATTATAAGTTGTGTCATGTTGTAATATGAAAAGTAAATATGATAATATCTAGGAAAGTAGTACCAAAAAGATTGGGGGATAAAACAGATAATATGATGGTTGAATTTGGAAATCTGGAGATGGGACTTGTCACAGGTGCTGCGCTCGTTACAATCATAGAGACAGCCGGAATAGTTGCTTCTTTTATCGGTATCGTTCTGCTCTTGAGAAGAGAGCAGAGTAAGGCGTCTACTTATTTGCTTTTGGCAGATATGGTCTGCCTTATGTTGAACATTGTCTATCTGATGCTTCTGATGTCGGATGATGCAAGCACGGCATTGGCTTCATTCAAGTTGGAATATTTCATGAACATGCTGTTCTTCTTTTTCTTTGCGATGTTCTGTATAAATTATCTTCAGTTGAAATTCCCGAAAAGTTTTGGCATTGTATGGATATTTTTGATGACAATTCAGATGTTGAAACTGTGGTTTGAAGAGTTGAGGGGTGGAGGAGACGTGTTTTCAAATATCGATATCAATGACAGCAGTCACGGACTTCGATTCATCACGGTAACCGGAGGGACTCTCTATAAGGTAAATTACGGGGTTATCTGTTCATCACTTGCAATTCTCATACTTATAACGATATACCGAATAATAAAGACCAAGGATATAAGGGAAAAAATCGGAGCGTTTAGGCTTCTCGGTGCGGAATGTATCATAGAGCTTGCATCATTGCTTTCGATAATGAGCCTTACCGATATGGATGTGGCACCTATTTTCAGCACTTTTGTCATAATTATTCTTATAAGGTCGGTTGCAAAGGGAGAACTTTTCAACGTGACGGACGAGGGCCGAACATGGGCATTTGAAAATATAGAGCCTGCTATAATAATAGTTGATAATGCATACGGATATCTTGAGGCAAACAAGTCGGCGAAACTGCTGTTTCCGGAACTTGTGGAGCTCAAAAAGAATTTTCAGATAAGTGAAGAGATCAAGGACGTATTTGATGCTAAGGAGAGAGAGGTAGAGATACGGGGAAGAATCTTCTATAAAAAAGTAAACAATCTTGTCCAGCAGTTGAAAAGAGGTGAACTGACAAGAGGATACTGTCTGGTTTTATCCGATATGACTGAAGTCAGAAAACTCATGGAGGAGGTCCTTGTGGAGAGGGACAAAGCCGAGCAGGCGAATGAGGCGAAATCCGCATTCCTCTCAAATATGTCACATGAGATAAGAACACCTATGAATGCTATTGTCGGAATGACGGAGATTCTTATGAGAAGCGATCTCCCAAGTCAGGAGAGAGGGTATCTTGTAAATATCAAAAATTCCGGAAACTCGCTTCTTGCGATAATAAATGACATTTTGGATTTCTCAAAGATAGAATCGGGGAAACTTGAGATTATTGATGATGAGTATATGCCTATGTCCATGTTGAGTGATTTGGGAATGATCTTTTATACCAGGGTTGGAGATAAGGATATAGAGATACTGTATGATATTGACAAAAATCTTCCTGAAAAACTCTACGGCGACGCTCTCAGAATCCGTCAGATCATAATAAATATAGTAAATAATGCCATCAAATTCACCGAGGAGGGCTTTGTCAAAATATCGATAAAAGTCAATGAAAAAAATGATGACGAAGTTGAACTTTACTGTGAAGTTGAGGACAGCGGACAGGGAATAAAAGATGAAGATATAGACAAACTTTTCGGACAGTTCTCTCAGGTTGACACAAAGAAGAACAGAAACAAAGAAGGCACCGGGCTTGGGCTTTCCATCTGCAAGAGACTTGTTGAACTCATGGGAGGACAGATAGGGGTGCGCTCTGTATACGGTGAAGGGTCCGTGTTCTATTTTACATTGCGCCAAAAACTTGTGTCAGACAGGACAGCGGCAACGGTAAAGGAAGAAAACAAAAATAAAGTTGTCGGAGTATACACTGAAAACAGATATTTGTCAGACACAGTGAGAAAACTCGCGAAAGATTACAATATAGATTTTGCAGAGATAAAAGACGGTGAGTACGACGGAAAAGTTAACTGTATATTTACCGACTACAGGGATTATATCGAGGACAAACAGCTTGTAAAAGAACTCAAAGACAGATATTCCTCGGAACTTATCGTTCTGCAAAACTGCATGAAGGAGAATGTCTCCGACAAGGATGCGAAGGGCGTGAACAAGCCGTTGTATACATTGAATTTTTGCCAGCTTATGAACGGAGAGGAGACCTCATCGGAAATGTTTACCGATGATGATGTCATGAACTTTACGGCCGAGGAGGCAAAGATTTTGATAGTTGATGACAATTCAATGAATTTGAAGGTCGCAACCGGAATACTTGCACCGCTCAAGATGCAGATAGACACAGCTGAGAGTGGAAGCGAAGCCATAAAGAAGATGACAAATAAAAAATATCACATTATATTTATGGATCACATGATGCCTGTGATGGATGGAGTAGAAACCACGCAGAAGATAAGAGAGACAGATGATGAGTATTTTAAGGAAGTTCCTATAATAGCACTCACCGCAAACGCTCTTTCAGGTGCGAAGGAGGAGTTCATAGCGGCCGGCATGAACGATTTTGTCGCTAAGCCTATAGATGTAAAGGAGATTACATCGAAGATAAAGACGTGGCTTCCGAGAAATATCATAAAAAAATCGGGAGGAGTAAAGGTGTCTGATAAGGAAGATGACAACCTGCCGGATATACCGGAACTTGACGTTTCTGCAGGAGTCAAAAATTCCGGCGGAAAAGAACTTTTTATAAGTCTTCTTGGAGACTACTACGTCCTTATAGACATGAAGACCGAAAAGATAGAGAAATGCTTAAACGACGGTATGATAAAAGATTACACCATAGAGGTGCACGCTCTAAAAAATACATCACGTATGATAGGTGCCTTGGAGCTTGCGGATATGTTTTACGACCTTGAGCAAAAGGGAAACGAACAGGATGTGGAATATCTGAGAGAGAAAACTCCGGGTGTATTGAAACTTATGAGAGACCTCAAGCCGGTTTTAAAACCATACGGCGAGGCTCTTAACGATGACAAAAGGGAAGCTTCGGCGGACGAGATAAAAGAAAAACTGGACAGACTAAAAGACGCCATAGATGTATTTGATCTCGACGGTGCCGACGCAGCTATGAAAGAATTGGAAGAGTACAAACTTCCGGAGGCCATAGGCGATGATATGAACAGGATGAGGGCATATGTAGCGGATGTGGCTATGGAGGATATAATAAAGCTTGCGGAAGAAATGAAATCAAAGCTTTAACACAGTAAGATTTGCATTGAAAGATTTTTCATGCAATAATTTCAAAGAGTATACAACAAATGTCTCGGGGGAATATGATGGATAATATACTGATTATAGAGAGAGCCAAAAGTTATCTTATGGAGTCCTTGAAATCCAAGATAAAAGAGGACGGCATCAATGTGGTAACTGAAAAACCTGACATAAATGCCATAAGCAAATTGAAGGATTCATTTGCTGCGATCATCATATATGGTGATGAGGACATGAAGGATGAGATACAGACCTTAAATTATATTAAGGATCGTGCAAATGAGGAAGGCATTTCAATATTTGTCGTCGGAGCGCCGGAGGAGTACAAGGCGATAAATATTACAATACCTAAACATCTCGTTGCAAAGGTATACACGAGACCTATCAATGTCAACACAGTTGCCGAAGATCTAAAAATATATATGGAGAAGTACAGCAAGGGAAACAAAAAGACTATTCTTGTGGTGGACGACTCGGGAGCGATGCTTAGAAATGTGAAGGGCTGGCTTGAGGCGAGCTACAATGTGGCACTTGCAAATTCCGGTACAATGGCAATAAAATATCTTGCCACAAATACGCCGGATCTGATTCTTTTGGATTATGAGATGCCGGTGCTCGACGGAAAACAGGTTCTTGAGATGATTAGGAGTGAGAGTGAGTTTTGTGACATACCTGTTGTTTTTCTTACAAGCAAGGATGATAAGGAGAGTGTCATGAAAGTTATGGCATTAAAACCTGAGGGATATCTTTTAAAAACAATGGAACCATCGAAGATAGTTCAGTATATAAATGATTTTTTCGAGAAGAGAAAGGCGATGATATAATATGGAAAAAATAGCAAGTTTTACGGTGAATCATCTTGATTTGATGCCGGGTATATATGTGTCGAGAAAAGATTATGTCGGAGATCAGGTTATAACTACTTTCGATCTTCGAATGACCGCCCCGAACAAGGAACCTGTAATGAACACAGCCGAGGTTCATACTATAGAGCATCTCGGAGCGACATATTTGAGAAATCACAAAGAGTACAAGGATAAGACGATATATTTTGGCCCAATGGGGTGCAGAACAGGTTTCTACCTTCTTCTTGCAGGAGATTACGAATCGAAGGATATCGTAGGTCTCATGGTTGATATGTTTGATTTTATATCGAAATTCAATGATGATGTTCCGGGACAGAGCCCGAGGGACTGCGGCAATTATCTCGACATGAATCTTCCTATGGCAAGATTTGTGGCAAAGAGATATCTCGACAATACATTAAAAAATATTACACCGGACAGACTTGTCTATCCGGAATAAACAAAAAGAGAGGACATACAATATGAAGAAAATCGGAATTATCGGTGCGATGGAACTTGAGGTTTCCGCTCTGAAGAAAGAAATGACAACAGACCGCGTGGTCACAAAGGCCGGAATGGATTTTTACGAGGGAACTTTGAACGGATGCAAGGTTGTTGTCGTGATGTGCGGAATAGGAAAGGTCAGCGCCGGAATGTGCGTCC
The DNA here is from genome assembly GCA_024695665.1 of Lachnospiraceae bacterium. GTDB lineage: Bacteria > Bacillota > Clostridia > Lachnospirales > Lachnospiraceae > JAILHT01. The sequence goes on along the minus strand of JAILHT010000030.1, from coordinate 6,092 downwards.
AGATTCTTGTCGATCTCTTTGACGTAACACATGTTATAAACACGGGAGTTGCGGGATCTCTAAATGCAAAGCTCGATATCGGTGATATCGTGGTTTCAAACGAGGCCATTCAGCATGATTTTGATGTTACGGGACTAAATTATAAGAAGGGACAGATTCCCGGAATAGATGTTCTTGCTTTCCCTGCAGATAAAGATATGACACAGAAAGCCTTTGAGGCATGTGAAAAGGTCAATCCGGATATCCATTGTATAAAGGGACGCGTGGTTAGCGGGGATCAGTTCATCTCAAGCAAAGAAGTAAAAGAACGCCTCATAAAGGAATTTGCGGGAGACTGCGCGGAAATGGAAGGCGCAGCGATAGCACAGGCGGCATATTTAAACAAGACACCTTACGTTGTCATCCGTGCTATATCCGACAAGGCAGATGACTCCGCCGAGATGGATTATCCGTCTTTCGAGAAGAAGGCAGCCGCTCACTGCGCAAAGCTTGTTATTGAGTTTGTTGGGAATTTTTAAATTCTTTCGGGGTCATCCCGGTCTTTTGTTTAAAAATGTGATTAAAGTAGCTCTGAGAACTGAAGTTGAGCAGGTTTGTTATTTCAAGCAGGCTCATGTCCGAAGTTTCGAGGAGCTTCTTTGCGTTCTGGATTCTTATATCTCTCACATAATTGCAAAAACTTTCCCCGGTCTCTTTTATAAAAAGTGCTGAGAGGTATTTTGGAGTGAGGTGAACCTCGACGGCCACATCCTCAAGGGTAATCTTCTCCGGCATCTTGTCCATTATTATCGCGATAGCTCTGTTTATCGGTGCGGAGTACTGCTTTCTTGTCATTGAGTGGAGCCTGTCGACTTCGGAGGTGTATTCTATTAACGCGGAGTACACTGTTGAAGTCAGGTCGGTCATAGAATGACAATCGTCTGTTTTTTCAAGATAAGATTCATAGAGAGTATATGCCGACTCGATTCCGAGTCCGCCCTGAATGCCGGCAAATTTTGCCATAGTAAGCAGACTGTTTGCAACCTGTATGGATTGATGATACGTTTTTCCTTTGAACAGAGTATAGAAAGGACTGTCCACGGAAACCATATCCTGCATATCCTGGATAAGTCCGTTTACTATTATTCGGCCGAGCTGTGCTTCAGCGTTGTAATTTGCAATATAGATACTGCTCTCTTCGTATTCGAATGTCGGATTCTTTCTGATTTCGTTGTCCATGATTGTATCCCCCAAAATATCCCCACCGGTGCCGTCGAAAAGAGGCGATGGGGATTTAAACAACTAAGTCAAATAAATTGTACATATTCTTGTTTTTGTCAGAATAACCATATTATAAATTAATTAAAAAGCTTAAACAACAAGGCCCTTTGGTCGAAATGACGAAACAGTAGTACTTACGAACTAGATACACTATTGTAATATGCACAAAAAATAACAACAAAAATTGTGTTTTAATATCAATATGACGAAAAAATAACGAAAACAACACGAAAATGTTATATATATATGGAAAAACTGACATACAGACCACAGTAAAATTTATATAATAATTTTGTTAATCAATTCCGGTTAACAAAATATATAGGGAGGTTTTTTTATATGAAAAATCGCAAGATGAACAAAATCATTTCTGTGATCGCAGTTGCAGCCATGACAGTATCTATGGTAGCAGGATGCGGATCTTCTAGTTCATCTTCAACAGCTGACACAGCTGAAGAAGAGACAACAGAAGCAGCAGAGACAGAAGCTGCTGACACAGAAGAAGCTGCTGACACAGAAGCAGCAGAGACAGAAGCAGCTGAAGAGACCGCATCTGATGATGAGGCAGCTACTCCTAGAAATGAAACTGTTTACTTTGCAGGACAGCAGTGGGGTGCTACAAACAACTGGAACCCTATGTCCTCAAACGCAAACTGCTGGGCTATAGCTCAGGCAGGTAACGCACGTGAGATGATGTACGAGTCATTATTTATGTACAACTGTCTTGATGGTTCTGTTACAGGACTTCTCGGAGACACATACACATGGAACGATGACAAGACAGTCATGACTGTTACTTTGAAGCAGGACGCTCACTTCTCTGACGGATCTGCATTCAACTCAGCTGACGTTGTAGCTACATGGGATGCACATATCAACTACGGCTCACCTACAGGAGCTTCTTACATGCTTTACATCGATTCAATCGAGGCAGTTGACGATTACACAGTAAACATCAACGCTAAGCTTAACGATGCAGGACAGGCTGAGAACCCTCTCATGGTTGAGACATATATCACAGCAATCTACCAGATGTCTGATGAGTATCTTCAGGTAGTATCTGATAGAAACGGCGGAGACGCTGAGGCTATCAAGGAAGATAAGATGGAAGATGCAGTTCATTCAGGACCTTACGGAAACTACTATGCATCAGAGCAGAAAGTTATCTACATGAGAGATGACAATTACTGGGGACAGTCAGATTCTATGTGGGGATCACTTCCGGTTCCTAAGTATCTTGCTCACGTAATCTACAAAGACAATGCAGCAGGCCAGACAGCTCTTCAGCAGGGCGAGGTTGATGCTTGTCAGCAGTTCATTACAGATGTTCAGAAGCTTTGGTTAGAGGATGGTCTTCCAATCTCTACATGGCTTGATGATGCTCCTTACGGACTCTGCCTTACAATGCCTACTATCTGGTTCAACACAGAGAGAAACGGACTTGATCAGGTTGCAGTACGTAAAGCTATCGCAATGGCTACAGACTTTAGCCAGATCGCAGCTTCAGCTATGTCAGGACAGACATACACATTCGATGAGATGCCACGTTGCGTTGCTAACCCAACAGATGCTGAGCGTCAGTACATCGATTTCGATCAGTTGACAGATCTTCAGTTCTCAGGAAACGACGTTGACGGAGCAAATGCTCTTCTCGACGAGGCTGGAATCGTTGATACAGACGGAGATGGAATCCGTGAGTACAACGGTGAGAACCTTGCATACCAGGCAGAGTGCCCAACAGGTTGGTCTGATTGGAACGCAACACTTGAGATCATCGCAGCAGCTGGACAGAACATCGGTATTGATATCACAACATACTTCCCAGAGTATGCTTCATTCGCAGACGATCTTACAACATGTAACTTCGATATCGGAATGTGGACACCAACCGGTGCTGAGATCGCAGGACTTTGGTCTAGATCAGCAGCTTACTTCAAAGATGATTATGCAGCACTCGAGGTTAACTGGTCAGGAAACTTCGGACATTACATCAACGAAGAAGCAAACGAGATTCTTGATTCTATCCCTTACATGACATCTGATGATGATCTTAAGGCAGCTTACACAAGACTTTCTCAGATTTATCTTGAGGAAGTACCTTCATTCTCTGCTATGTATCGTCCACAGGCATTCTTCGCAGCAAGCGAGAGCGTATGGACAAACTACCCGGCAGCTAGCAATGATGAGACAAGCAACATTCCACCACTTGTACTTACAGATGGTGCCGGAATCGAAGGACTCTATCATCTTGAGCTCGTAGAGTAATAAAAAAACAGTCGTTTAGTATATTTCGCGTAAAACGAAAATAACGATGATTAGTAAAAGTGGCGGTTGGTGTCGTCCAGCCGCCACCTTTTTACTGAAAAGTCATACTGATAAAATATTATCAGTCCGGAGATAGGGACTTCGGAAAAACTAGGGTTTAAATGGTTTTATGCGTTTGAAAAGGAGTGAATGTATTGAAAGGGTACAAAAAATATTATTTTAATAAAATACTTTGGTATTTATTAACATTGGTATGTGCCGTTATATTGAACTTCGTACTTCCGCGTTTAATGCCGGGTGATCCGGTAGCGTCGATTGCAGCGAACTCTCTCGCAGGAGTTACCGATGCAACACAGGTACAGAAAGTTTATGCAGAATATGCGGCAAAGTTTGGAACTGACAAACCTATGTGGGAGCAGTTCTTTATATGGTTAGGAAATGCACTTCATGGTGACTTGGGACAGTCATTCAGCCAGTATCCGAGAGAGGTTTCGGACATCTTGGCAAATGCTATACCATGGACGTTGGCATTACAGCTTCCTGCTATTATAGTAGGATGGTTACTCGGTAACATTTTAGGTGCTATTGCAGCATATATGAAAGGTGTATTTGATAAAGCCATTCTTCCGGCATTTATGTTTATCGGAAGTTTCCCGGCATTCGGTATGGCTACAATCCTTCTTTTCATATTTGCAATAAAACTGCAGATAGCTCCATCGGCAGGTGCTTATGGATTTGATCTTCTTCCAAGTTTTAGCCCTGCATTTATAAAATCGGTATTAAGTCATTATCAGCTTCCGTTCTGGTCAATCGTTTTGATTACCATAGGTGGACAGGGAATAGGTATGAGATCCATGGCTATCTATGAGTTGAACGCTGATTATGTTAAATATAGCCGTTTCCTCGGAATCAAGGACAACAAGATTGTCGGATACGTATTCAGAAACGCTATGCTTCCTCAGATCACTGGACTTGCTCTTTCACTTGGTACTATGATCGGTGGAAACATGGTTGCCGAGATGATGTTCTCATATCCGGGACTCGGAATGGCAATGCTTTCAGCTGTAACAGGTCAGGATTATCCTCTCCTTTCAGCATGTACGCTTATCATCACTATAATGGTTCTTATTGCAAACCTTGCACTTGAGATTATCTATGGTATCATCGATCCTCGAGTTAAGGCACAGCAGCAGGATTAGAAAGGAGCTTAAATTATGAAAAACACATTAAATCAAGTTTTCCATGCGCCTAAGTTCCTTATAGGATTTATTATTTTTGTTGGGCTTATTGGATTTTGCTTTATCTATCCGTTCTTTACGGATAAGGGACCACTTACCATGTATGGTAACGGAAACTTCTTCCCACCTGGAACATATGTAAACCGTGAGGAAGTTGTTGAAGATGACGGATACACATTGAATATTGAAAGAAATGCAGAGACAAAGATTGCAGCATCTCTTGGAGACAACGAGATAAAAGGTATTTTGACATACTTTGATCTCGCTGGAATCGATTACTCAGGTATAGATACTAACGATAAAGTTGCCCTTGTTGATCTTTGGATGGAGAATTATTCAAGTGATTACTCATTCAAGACAACTACTGCAAACAAGAAGCTTTTCGCAAGAATACAGAGTATTGTTGAGAAAGCTCAGAAGGACACCGGTGTAATAATCGCTGAGAAGAACGCTGAGACCGGTGAGCTTGAGCAGTCTGAGACCATTACGGGAACTTCATACTCAAACACAAGCGATCTTGCAAGTGTAATAACATTTGTTCTTGGAACCGATAACTTCGGACGTGACGTTCTTACAGAGCTTGTATCTGCTACAAAGGCTTCACTTAGAATCGGTCTTTTGGCAGGATGTATTGCAACAACAATAGGACTTTTACTTGGTCTTCTTGCAGGATATGTAGGAGGAGTTATTGATAACCTTATTACATTCGTTACAAACCTGTTTACGGTTATCCCTTCATTCATTATCCTTATCCTTATTTCTTACTCAGTAGGAGATTCGGCGAGAGGTGTTACGGTTGTAGGTATTATCATTGGATGTACGGCTTGGCCATGGACAACTCGTTCTGTTCGTTCACAGGTTATATCTCTTAGAAACAGAGATCACGTTAACCTTTCAAAACTTTCAGGACACAGTATGATGAGAATTATCCTGACAGATATTTTGCCATATATTGCTTCTTACGTAGTAATGGCTCTTATCCTTCAGATTTCTTCAGGTGTCTTGGCAGAGGCTCAGCTCTCAATGATTGGTCTTGGACCTGCAACAACAAAGCAGGCAACACTCGGTCTTATGATGCAGTGGGCAACTCAGTACAGTGCACACTTGAACGGAGCTTGGTGGGCTTACTTCCCGGTTGTTATTACAATCGCACTTATGACATTCTCAATGAACCTTATGAACCAGGGATTGGATCAGGTATTCAACCCTCAGTTGAGAGACTAATAAAGGAAAGGAGTTAGCAGACTATGGGAAAGGTTATGCTTGAAGTCAAAGACCTCAGAACAAAGTATATAACTCGTTTCCACGAGGACGTATATTCAGTAGACG
>JAILHT010000095.1 GCA_024695665.1 Lachnospiraceae bacterium | reverse complement strand
TATTACATATTCATATGGGGAGGTATATTATGGAATATCCGGTATTAGATGCAAAAAAGACAGGGGAAAGAATAAAAGAGCTTCGAAAGGCGCACAACCTTAAAGTTGAACAGATAGCTAGTTTTATGGGCTTTGAATCTGTTCAGGCGGTATATAAGTGGCAACGAGGTGACAGCATACCTACCGTCGATAATCTGTATGCTTTGAGCTATCTGTTCAACACGACGGTGGATGACATATTGAGAGGCGAAAAAGAGAGGGACGAGAGTTCCTCTCTTCCTTTATGTTTGGAAAGCTTATCGTTAATTAGGAATAGAATAGGCAAGTATATAAGTATATTGAAAACTAAACCTGTGGTAAATGTTTTTCTGTATATGATATGTATAGAATGCTTAAGTAGAAGGAAGTAAAAGGGTGAGATATGAAACACAAAACTGCGTTTTATAGGTCTTTTGCACAGAGCTTATATGCGTCAAAATAACCATATGCAATTCTAAAAACTGCCCTTATACTGTGAATTATCTGTGAAATATTATAGTTGGTTGGAAGAGGAGAATGAAAATGCATTGCGGAAAATGTGGAACAGAAAATGATAATAGCGCAAGATTTTGTAAGAAATGCGGGAGTCCATTGCAGAATAACAATGAGATAAAGAACGTATTGAATTCAGGCGTGGGAGATGGAAACAAAGTATCTGAAGCAGTTGGTAAAATACCAAAAAAAGGGATTATCGTAGGTGTTGTAGCAATTGCGTTGCTTGTGATAGTAGTCGCATTTGGCAAAAGAGGAACTATAATTAATTTGAACGATTACATAGTTTTTAACCAGACCGGATGTGATGGATACGGAAATGTTAGCGTTAGTCTTGACTTGGATGCAATAGAAGAAAAGTACGGAGAAAAGATAGCTTTCTCAAAGAGAGCAAAAGAAGAGTATGGCGAACTTTTGGAATTGACCACTCCTATTGAGGAGTTCGGAGAGTTTATTAGTATATCTCTAGATTCGTCAGATGCGCTGTCAAACGGAGATACAGTAAATTATACATGGAACGTAGATGAGAATCTGTCTGAGTATCTCACCTGTAAAGTAAAATATACAGATGGTTCATATACTGTTTCTGATTTGAGTGAGGTTGGAACGTATGATGTATTTGAAGATGTGGAGATAGAGTTTTCAGGAGTGGCACCTAAAGGTGAGCTGAACTTTACTTATAATGGAAGTGAACTCAGAGCTTCTGATTTTTCAATAGATAAAACATACGGATTGTCAAACGGAGATGTGGTCACTGTTACAATATCAGATAAAAATTTTGACAAGTATGCCGAGGAATATGGAAAAGTACCTGAGGCAGTTTCAAAGGAATATACTGTTGAGGGACTTGACAGCTATATAACCAAATTATCTGAAGTGCCGGAAGAAACTTTGGAAAGCCTTAAGGCACAGGCAGAGGACGTGTTCAATGCTGGCGTGGCATCAGAATGGGGAGAGAATGAAAAATTGCTCTCGTTTGAATATTTGGGAGAATATTTGCTCAATCCGGATTATGAGCTATATTTGGATGATAATAAGCTGTTTCTCGTATACAAAGTTCAGGTAGAAGATACATATTCAGAAGACGATATTTCATTTGATGAGATAAAAGAGGTCTATTGGTACATTTCATTTGAAAAGGTTGCAATCAGTGCAGATGGTGATGGTGTAGTGGATGTTACAGACTATGATACACCTTGGGACAAGGTTGAAGTTCATATTGATAATGTAAGTTATTATTGGTATTATTACGGATATGAGACTTTAGATGAATTGTATGATGCTGTATTTACGGAAAGCAGTGAGTATTATACAGTTGAAGGAAATATTGATACATCATTAGCAGAGACAGCGGTAAACGATACAGAAGAAACAGATACAGAAATAGTAGATGCAGAAACAACTGTAGACATGAAAGATTATCTGACGACCGTGACCAGCGAATATGGAGGCGATTTAGAGGAGACACTTGCTGAAAAACTGGGTACGACTATACAAAATAATGAGTATGGAGATGGTTATACAATATGTGATGGAGCCATCGAGATTTTCGGTTCTGCCAATAATACGGGGTATTTTGTTACTCAATATCAGCCTGTTGATGGTTTTTCAATCTATGGAGTTAGTGTTGGCATGGATAAAAGTGAAGCTGAAGAGATTTTAGCGGATCAGGATCTGATTTATGATGAGAACACAGAAGTCTATGCTTCTGATGCGGATGTTTTTTATATAACATTTACGGAAGAAGCGGGAACATTAACACAGGTTAGATATACAAGATGTCTCACGAGACCATTTTAGAATAAAATAATAAATATTAAGCCGGACTTGGTTTTGCTTATATTAAATAGCTAATGAAAAGGAGAGTTTCATGGAAGAGAATAACAAGAAAAGCGTTAAGGCTTCAGCAAAAAACGTCATCAGAATATTGACAGCATTTTGCATCTTAATAGTATTTTGCCCGACATTTTTAGTGTCTTGTTCGGGAGAGGATGTAAAAGTAAGTTCTATGACAGCGGTTACAGGAGTGAAGGCATACGGTGAGACGATTGTAGATCCACATCCTATTATGTTGCTTGTGTTGTTGATACCAATTGCTATTTTGGTGGTTACATTTGTGAAGAAACTTGCTGAAAAGACAAGTGCAATTGTTATAACAGCATGTGGTGCGGTTGACCTTGTGATCTGGATGATTTTTAAGACTTCGGTTAAGAAAATTGCAGCCGAAAACTATTGTGAGTTTGAGACTACCGGATGGTATTATCTGAATTTTATTGCATTATTACTTATAATACTTATATCGGTTCTTGTTTTGCTGAAGAAGATAGAGATGGACAGTGATCTTAAAGCAATGCTAACGGGAGACAGCGCAAAAGATACACTTAATCAGATGTCATCAACAGTAAGTCAGATGTCAAGTACCGTAACTCAGATTGCAGGAAATGTCGCTGCGAATGTGGCATCGAATGTGAACAATATAAATACTAAAGGAAAAGATATTATAGGATACTGCGCTAAATGCGGAAGCCCTATAGAGTATGGCAATACTTTCTGTACATCTTGTGGTACACCTGTTCCTCAGAGTATGATTGATGAGGCTGAAGCTGCAAAGAAAGAAGCTGAAGAGAAAGCGAGACGTGAGGCAGAGGAAGCTGCAAGAAAAGAAGCTGAAGAGAAAGCAAGACGTGAGGCAGAGGAAGCTGCAAGAAAAGAAGCTGAAGAGAAAGCAAAGCTCGAAGCAGAAGAAAACTCAAAAGAAGAAAATGATGAGAATTCTACTCAACCGTTAGAAGAGGTTGGTGAGCCTCAGAACAAACAGGCTTTTTGCACAAATTGCGGAGCACCGTTAGATGAGGGTGCAAACTTTTGTAAATCCTGTGGGGCTAAGGTAGAATAGTTTTAAAACGTGTTTCTCCCGGGTTTTGCCCGGGAGTTTTTTAGAGGAGACAAATATGTTTTGTGGAAAATGTGGGGCAGAGAATCCTAATGGAGCAAAGTTTTGCGGAAAATGCGGAGCACCTTTAATTGTTGAAAAGAAACCGTTTTTAAAGGATACGGTTGCATCGAAAGAGACGAAAACTGTTACAAAATCAACAACTGGAAATTCAACGTCAGGAGAAAGTGCTTCAGAGATAAAAATAAAACCATTATATATAATCATCGGAGTGGTTGTAGTGGTCTTGTTAATCGTGGTTTTTTTGCTTTCTTCATTTCTCAAAAACAAGGCAAAAACAATAGATTTAAACAAGTATGTGGCTATAGAAACCACCGGCTATAACGGATATGGAAGTAATAACCCAAAGATAGATTGGGAAACTTTGGAAAAAGATTACGAAGGTAAGATAAAGTTTAAGGAGACATCAAATGCACAAGCACTCCAGGCACTTGTTACACCAATGGAAGCGTTGGAAGATGCAGTAGCTATCTCTATGTATTTGTATGATGATTTAAGCAACGGAGATACGGTTGAGTATTCATGGAGTATTTCTGATGAGTATATGAATCTCCTTGATTGTAATATAAAGTACGAAGATGGAGAATATGTTGTTTCAGGTCTTCCTGATGTGACCGAAACAGATATATTCGAAAAATTAGCGGTTAGCTTTAGCGGTGAAGAACCATACGGTGAAGCAAATTGGGAATATAGTGGCGAGGAATTGTCAAGTTATGATTTTGATATTGATAAAGAGTATGATCTGAGCAATGGTGACGAGGTTACGGTAACGTTGGATGAGGATGAAGTGGATGATTTGATAAGAGAGTATGGAATAAAACCGTCATCGCTTCAGAAGAGTTATGTTGTGGAAGGTCTGGAGAGTGAAGAGGAAGAAGAATCAGATTCAGAGGAAACTGTGACAAGTGAGTACACCGAAGGAGTACACAATTACCAGTTGGTAGTAAGCGATGCATCGTGGGAGGATGCTTTTAACGAGTGCTATAAAAAAGGCGGATATTTGGCTTGCATAGAAACAGAGGAAGAGTTTGAAGCTATTTCAAATCTTATAAAGAGCCAGAATATGACCGGATACACATTTTGGATAGGCGCTTGCAGGGATAGTGACTCAGAAGAATATCACTGGGTATATCCGGGAGGAGCTAAGAGCGGGGAAATTCTTCAAGAAGGAAATACGAAAGCACATTGGTTGACAGGAGAACCTAGTTTGGAAGGGGACTATGATTATTCCAATATGACTACAACTCTTGAGGAGACCTGTGTTGATTTGATCTACAGATCAAAAGAAGACGTTTTTTGCTATAATGATGTTTATAATAATGTGACGTATTATGCGGAGTATCTTAAAGGAAGCATGGCATATATTATGGAATATGAGGACGAGGAAGATCTGGTGGCAAATTCCAATGATTACAGCAGAATGATTGTTGGTGAGTGGAGCTTGCCGTATAATAACCGCGCTTATATGAATTTTTCAAACGACGGTACAGTTAATGGATATGAGTATAATGATGTAAGCTATACTGTCTCCGGAAATGAATTACAGGTGGGAAGCGAGACATTTACCATTGATTATCTTGACAATACCTGGCTGGGCCTTAAGAGCTCTTCAAGTGAAAACACTGAGTATAGTTTCAATGCATCTACATCTGCTACAGCAACAGTTGAAGATGCACTAAAGGGTAAATGGATTTCAACAGATTTCAGTCAGGGTGAATACGGCGGATTGGAATTTAGTAATAATACCTGGCATGGTTATTATGGAGAGCCTGACCTTATGGACAATTATTGGTCAATGGCAGCAACGGTAACATGTATGGGTATGATTGAGGCAAAGGATGGCACCATAAATGTATATTTTAAGCCTAATGAGATATCTGCAACTTACAAATATCATATAGATGATAATACCCTTTATATAGAGGACGGAGACTATAAAGGGACATACACAAAAAGCGAAGCAATATGAGAAGTTTTCTATTAAAGGTTTTAATGGTAACCGTTTTTTGTTTGTCTTTAGCTGCATGCGGAGAACGTGAATCTTCAACAGAAACGATTCAAACTGAGGAGTCCGCATCGTCAAAAGAAGAGAACGATGGAGACGAGGCAGAATCAGAAAACCTCGGTCAAAGTGAACAGGAGTCGGAATCTAGCGAGTCAACTGAGCAGGAGACAGAAATCGCCAATTCGACTGAACCGGAGCCGGAGACAGAGGAGACAGTCGAACAGAAGGTTGTATTATGGATTGAAAGCCACTCTTTGGAAGCAAAAGTTGCACAGATGTTTATCATTACGCCAGAGGCATTGACCGGTGTTGGAAATGTTACAGCTGCCGGAGAACAGACAAAAACAAGTATAGAGAATTGTCCGGTAGGTGGACTGCTTTATTTTGCAAGCAATCTGCAGAATAGAGAGCAGGTTGGTGAAATGCTTCGAAACACTACGGAGTATTATGATGAAATTGATATGCCACGACCATTTTTGTCTGTCGATGAGGAGGGGGGAAGAGTTACCAGAATAGCGGAAAATGCAAATTTTGGAGTGCCTTCGTTTCCTTCGATGAGTGAAATTGGAAGTACGGGTGATGTCACAAAAGCAACAGAGATAGGCACAACAATTGGTTCATATTTGAAAGATCTTGGTTTTAATATGGATTATGCACCTGTCGCAGATGTTCTTTCGAACTCGGAAAACACAGTTATTGGGAATCGTTCATTTGGCTCCGATGCGGAAATGGTTTCTCAAATGGTTATAGCGGAATCCGATGCTATGTTTACAGAGGGGATTATTCCGGTAATCAAGCATTTCCCGGGACATGGAGCTACGGAGAGTGATTCGCATACCGGATATGCGGCTACCGGAAAAACGATTGATGAACTTATGCAGTGTGAACTTATACCGTTTAAGAATTCTATTGAAAATGGTATAGAGGCTATAATGGTTGGACATATTTCAGTGCCAAATATTACAGGAGACTATACACCGGCATCGTTATCTGAGTATATGATAAGCACGGTTCTTCGGGATAATTTTGGTTTTGATGGCATAGTTATAACAGATGCAATGAATATGGGAGCAGTATCGAATAATTACAGTTCGGGGAGCGCGGCTGTTTTGGCGATTAAGGCAGGAGTAGATATTGTGCTGATGCCCGCTGATTTTCAAAGTGCCTATAACGGTGTGATAAGTGCAGTTCAATCCGGAGAGATTTCAGAAGAACGGATAAATGAATCTGTAAATAGAATTCTCAAATTGAAATATGAGTTACTGTATGAGACCGAATAATAATAGAAATATACAGGGGGAAGAAATATGTCGTTTTGTGGAAAGTGTGGAACTGAAAATGATGCGAATGCAAAGTTTTGTAAGAAGTGTGGAGCACCGTTGATCGCAGCGGTAGTTGATGAACCGGCAAGTTCACAGAGTTCACCGATAAATGATGTAGTTATGGATGGTGCCGGTACATCGTCGGCTGTGACTAAGACAGCAACCAGGATTTCACCGAAAATAATCGGCATAATATGCGCTGTAGTTGTCGTAGTTGTCGCTATTATGTTTTTTGTTATAAATGCAAAACCGAAGATTAATCTGAACGATTATGTCAAGATTGAGACAGAAGGCTACGATGGTTATGGAAGTGCACAGGTAAACATCGACTGGGATGCAATAAATACAAAATATGGCTCAAAACTTGAGTTTTCCGATAACGCAAAAAGTGAGTATGGAGACTTTATAAGTCTTATGACACCGTTAGAAGCAGTTAAGGGGTGTGTTAGTGTTACGCTGGATAACACAAGCTATTTATCCAATGGAGATGAGCTCACCTATACTTGGAATGTTGATGAAACATTGACGGATTATGTAGATTGTGAGGTGAGTTTCAAAGATGGAGGGACTAAGGTATCGGGGCTTACTGAAATTGAGACATTTGATGCCTTTGCCAATCTTTCTGTCTCATTCAGCGGTATAGCACCATACGGAACTGCGGAATATGATTATAGTGGATCTGAACTTGATTCTTATGATTTTTATTTTGAGAATAATTCGGATTTAAGCAATGGAGATAAGGTTGTCGTAAAGATTGATGAGAGTTGCATTGAAGAATGTGCACAAGAGTATGGCAAGGCTCCGGAAACATTGGAAAAAGAGTATACTGTAGAAGGCTTGAACAGCTATATAACAAAAAGCTCTGAGATTACAGATGAAGCCATTTCCAATATGAAAAGCCAGGCTGAAGACGTATACTATTCATATGCTGCAAAGTATTTTGGAGAGGGTGAGGAAGTGAAGGGCCTTACTTATCTGGGGAATTATTTACTGACATGTAAGACGGATGGATATGGTATTAACAATAGGCTGTTTTTGGTTTATAAGGTTGATATACACAATAGCTACAGCTATGGGACCAAGTCATATGACAAGATAAATAATGTATATTGGTATGTTGCCTTCAGTGATCTTATGACTGACGGAAATGAGAGCGTTACGGTTGATATCAGTTACTATGAGACGCCTTATGATTCATTTGAAATAGATTCTAACATCAGTTCAGGGTGGTATACACAGTCATGGTATTACTACGGTTATGAGTCTTTAGATGATTTATATAAAGCAGTGGTTACGTCAAATCTTGATACTTACAATCATGAAGACAATATCGATGAATCTGCAGTGCCGGCTGAAGGCAGTAAAACGTCGGCATCAACAGATGACGCTGATTATATCTTGCCTAACAGCAGTACAGAACTTATATCTGAGGCCGATCTTGAAGGCTTTGATGCGGAACAATGCAAAATAGCCAGAAACGAAATATATGCAAGACATGGAAGAAAGTTTAAGGATGAGGAATTGCAGGCATATTTTGATTCTAAAGATTGGTACGAAGGAACAATAGAAGCAGATGATTTTGAAGAGAGTATGTTATCGGATATAGAGATAAAAAATAAGGACGTCATTGTAAGTTACGAAGAAGAAAACGGATTCAGATGATTTTTCATTAACTTAATAACGAACTCACAAAAAGGTTTTAAAAAAATTTAATTTTTTTAAAACCTTTTCGTTTTTTTCTCGTCTTATTAGTAGAAACAAATGAAAAAGGGCAATGCTTTGGGAGAGGAGATGAAAAAGAAAAAAACAAAAAGTCCAAAATATAAATGTTTCAACATTAAGATTAAAAAATAAGGAGAGAAAAAAATGTTTAATAAGAACGAAAAAATGGAGAATAAAGTAGAGTTTAATGACGCAGCATATGCAAAGAGCATCAGAGATGAGGCACTTGTAAAGATGGAAAAAGTGAAAAAAGGATTGATGATTTCAGGAATAGCTTCATTGCTTTCAGTTGTAGGCCTTATCATTATGAACGTAGCGGATGCACATAATACCAGCGCACATGGTTACGCATATATCTTGTTTATGATAGCAATTTGCGGAGCAATGGTATCGTATGTTATTGGAGGCGGTTTCGGCTTAGCTTTAAAAGGTGCTTTTTCGCTTGCTAAAGTTGGTTTTTGGATTATTCCAATCCCGTTTTTGGATTTGGCAACAGGTTTAATTACGATTGTTTTTGCTCTTTTCGCATTTTTGTTGTTCCCTGTTCTTTGCGTATTCATAAGCTACAGACAGATAAAGAATGATTATGAAGAAGCAGAGAAATATTTGCAGTTTTATCAGCCGGTTTCCGGAATGAGAGCTTAATAGAGAAGAGAATATAGAAGCTTAGCTTCATGCATTATATGGCGGTTATAAGTCTGAAAAGATTTATAGCCGCTGTTTTTTTATTTGAAAAGGAAGTACTTGATATGATGATGAGAAAATAAAGAAGCACATCCGACAAAAACCTTCTTGTAATTCCTCATAAGAAAAGGTATTATTCATTTCAGGTAATAAATTAGTAGATATTATGTAGTACATGTAATAAATGGAAAGGGATATATAAGTATGGCAATCAGTGAAGAGTATTACAATGTTGTGGATGTCTTTGGCGAAAACGTTTTTAACGACTCCGTCATGCAGCAGCGACTGCCTAAAAAGGTATATCAGAAATTGAAGAAAACCATCGAGGAGGGTAACGAGCTCGACCTTGAGACAGCGGATGTTATCGCTCACGAGATGAAGGAGTGGGCAATAGAAAAAGGAGCCACCCATTATACACATTGGTTCCAGCCACTCACGGGAATAACAGCCGAGAAACATGATTCTTTCATAACAGCACCTATGGAGAACGGAAAGATTCTTATGAGTTTTTCCGGAAAAGAACTCATAAAAGGTGAGCCTGATGCATCATCATTTCCGTCAGGTGGACTGAGAGCTACTTTCGAGGCGAGAGGATATACTGCTTGGGATTGTACGTCACCGGCATTTGTAAGACAGGATGAAGCCGGAGCTACACTTTGTATTCCTACCGCATTCTGTTCATATACAGGAGAAGCGCTCGACATGAAGACTCCGCTTCTTCGTTCTATGGAAGCTTTGAATACACAGTCCATAAGACTTATAAGACTTTTCGGAAACAATACTTCAAAAAAAGTTACACCTTCAGTTGGAGCAGAGCAGGAGTATTTCATAATTGACAGAGAAAAATATCTTCTCAGAAAAGATTTAATCTTTACCGGAAGAACTCTTTTCGGAGCAATGCCGCCAAAAGGACAGGAGATGGACGACCACTATTTCGGAACCATCCGTCAGCGTATCGCGGCATACATGAGAGATGTAAATAAAGAACTTTGGAAGCTCGGTGTGTCATCAAAGACGGAGCACAACGAGGTCGCACCGGCACAGCATGAACTTGCACCGATATATGCTGCGGCAAATGTAGCTGTCGATCACAACCAGCTTGTCATGGAGACTTTGAAAAAAGTTGCCGGAAGACACGGACTTCACTGCCTTCTTCACGAGAAACCTTTTGCAGGTGTAAACGGATCCGGAAAGCACAACAACTGGTCGCTCACAACCGATGACGGGATCAACCTTTTGGAGCCGGGAAAAACACCTCACGAGAACATTCAGTTTTTGCTTGTACTCGTTTGTATATTAAAAGCTGTCGACAGACATGCGGACCTTTTGCGCGAGTCGGCTGCGGATGTGGGAAACGATCACAGACTTGGAGCAAACGAGGCTCCACCTGCTATTCTCTCAGTATTTTTGGGAGAGCAGCTTGAGGATGTTATAGAACAGCTTATAAGCTCAGGATCAGCAACTCATTCGATAGCAGGTAAAAAGCTTGAGACAGGAGTTTCGACACTCCCTGATTTCATGAAAGATGCTACGGACAGAAACAGAACATCGCCGTTCGCCTTCACCGGAAACAAATTCGAGTTCAGAATGGTGGGCTCACAGGATTCCATCGGAGAGGCAAATATTGTTTTGAATACAATAGTTGCGGAGGCATTTGCCGAGGCTTGTGACGAGCTTGAGAAAGCAGATGATTTTGACATCGCAGTTCACGACCTTATAAAAAAATATGCGACAGAGCATCAGAGAATCATTTTCAACGGAAACGGATACTCTGATGAGTGGGTGAAAGAAGCCGAGAGAAGAGGACTTCCTAACATCGCTTCAATGGTTGATGCGATACCTGCATTAAATACCGATAAAGCAATAAAGCTCTTCGAAAAATTTGCCGTATTTACAAAGGCGGAGCTT
>JAILHT010000161.1 GCA_024695665.1 Lachnospiraceae bacterium | reverse complement strand
GACAGTGAGCATTCTTTGCAATATGTTTCCGCCGGTCACATTTATCTGAGCCTCAATACAAGCATCCAAGTATCCTCTCAGATAATCGTTCATTGACATTTCCATCTTGTCATATGAGTTTTTCTCATAAAGGCTTCCAACAAATGACACATCATCATCATACTCCACTTCATCCGGAAGTTCATCCAAAATCGCATCCAGTCTTTCATGATTAATGGCAAGCGGCATGTGGAAATACTGCTTCACTCCCATGGCATTCATCTCGATGACGTTGGCTTTATCAAAGGTAAAACCAACATTGCATTCATTGAAAATGGAAACATGCTGCATGGCAAGAAGCGGGCTGTCGCAATTCCAATAAATATATGGAATATTATACTTTTGACAAGCTTCCGAAACCGGTGAAAAATAGTTTATCGTGAAGGTGAAATCATATATTCCCTCTTTCAGTTTTTCATCCAAGATGGTTGAAAACTCAGGGTTATCCTCATACCTGTCCAAGGATTTTTCTATGATGTCACAAGTGAATCCCAGCTTGTTAAAAGCCATGAGAACATCTATGTAGTTGTATGCCTTCCATTTGTAGACTAAGATTCGTTTTTTCTCAAACATAGTTGTTCCCTTTTCTCCACTCGTGAGCTTTTTGCAAAATGGATTCTATCATTTCACTCTTGCTGTCAGTGTATAAACCCTTTTCATATAAACCCTAGACATTTCTCCGTCTATGGATTCCATTTCACCAAATAATCTGTATCCGTATTTCTCATATAGTCCCACATGATTCGTGGAAATATATATCTTAGAAATGTCCTCTTTTTTTGCCAGTTCTTCTATCTCATCTAAGAGTACTCCCATGCATCTTTTCCCTCTGTATTCCGGAAATGTGTAAACAAATCCTATCCACGGGGAAAGATCTGTAGGTTGTATGTCATCTTTCTTTGCATAGGTACAAAACGAAACGAGCTTATCTCCATCTGTAAGCAGAAATACTTTCGATCCCTCTCCCACGGCATCAAAAAATGTTCCACTGCTCAATAATTCATGAAGAAATGTGCCTGCTCTCCAATCGCACTTTCTTATTTCATCAAGCCAATGAGCTTTGTTTTCGCTTTCAAAGAATTCTATAACCTTCATGTAAAACTCCCATTATATAGTTTCAAACGAAAGAACCGTCTCCTCCTCATTCAAATGATGAACTCTCGGTCCATAAGGTTCTGCCAAAGTATTCCAAAGTTTCTTTGCTCCACCATTTTTCTCGTTATACTTTATCTCCCATTTTCCGGCATGTTTCTCCAATATAATCTTTGCTATATCCAACGCAAAATGCTTTCTTCTGTAAGAAGGAAATATCGTAAACTCAGCCATTGTATAGTCTGGGCTTTCAGCAATATTTGAATATGGATTAAGCATCGCAAAGCCTACTAATATTTCATCATTTTTTATAAAATAGGCTGTTCTCTTCTTATCGGTGAAATAATCATCGAAATGCCCATAATGAAAGTTTCCGTTTTCATCCATCAGGTCATCATAAAAATTCGTCATCTCATATAAGTATTTCTGATTTATGTTCCATAGTAAATCTCTGTCTTTTGCCTCTACTTTAACTAGTCTAAGTCCCATGATGCCACCTCTTTTGCTTAATGTATTAATAATATCATATCTTATTAGATTTGGTTTCATATTTTCCGACGCAAAAGCTTTAAACCCAAAATACATGTTATTATAATTAATGCAAAATCGTTTTACGTGTCTGAAATCAAAAAATGCAAAAAGACACGTAATCATAATTCTTGAAAAAAAAATTTACGTGTAAAAATCCCTAAATAGCCAAATTACGTGTAATTTTCGGGTTAAATCCGGCATCAATTACGTGTCAAACATAGATTTTTCAGGTTTTGACACGTAATCCTATGGAAAAACAGGCTAAATTTACGTGTAAAATAGCGATATTCTTAATATGACACGTAATCCATAAACAACATAATAATCTACTACGTGTCAAATACCCACTATTAATAATTTAACACGTAAAAATCCACTTTATGTTTCCGTATTACATGAAGGGTTTCAGATTAGCCAAAAGAAAAATATAAAAAAACTCCGAAAGCCATTTTGACTTTCGGAGTAATCTTTAAATTCATACTAAACCTGTATAGCCTGCAAAGGCATCTCTACAAAGAAATTTCTATGCAAGTGCTGCTGTGATGATAGCCATAGAATATACTTCCAAAGCATTACATCCACGTGAAAGATCGTTGATAGGTGCGTTAAGTCCCATAAGGATTGGGCCGTAAGCATCAAATCCACCAAGTCTCTGAGCGATCTTGTATCCGATGTTTCCTGCATTGATGTCAGGGAAGATAAATGTGTTTGCATATCCGGCAACCGGTGAGTCAGGACATTTTGTCTTTGCAACTCTTGGTGAAACTGCAGCGTCAAACTGAAGTTCTCCGTCGATAGCAAGATCAGGAGCAGCTGCCTTAGCCTTTTCACAAGCGTTACGAACCTTATCTACGTCCTCGCCCTTTCCTGAGCCGAGTGTTGAATAGCTTAAGAAAGCAATCTTTGGATCTACACCGAAGATTTTTGCACATTTAGCAGACTCGAGAGCTATCTCTACGAGCTCATCCTCGCTTGGCTTGATATTGATAGCACAGTCACCCATGCAAAGTACTTCGTCATCACCTGTTGCATTTGAACGTACCATGATGAAGCATGAAGATACAATCTTGTTGCCCGGTTTTGTCTTAATAACCTGAAGTGCAGGTCTTACTGTATCTGCTGTAGAATATGTAGCTCCTCCGAGAAGTGCATCAGCGATTCCCATCTTTACAAGCATTGTTCCAAAATAGTTTGCAGCCTTAACAGTCTTTGCTGCATCTTCTCTTGAAGCTATTTTTCCTTTTCTGAGTTCCATGAAGAGATCTACCATCTCATCAAATCTGTCGAAGTTATCAGGATCAATAATCTCAGCTCCTCTGATATTATATCCAGCTTCCTCAGCAGCCTTTTCGATTTCATCCGGATTTCCTACAAGTACCGGTTTTAAGAAGTTTCCTGCAAGTAAACGTGAAGAAGCTTCAAGAATACGTGGGTCTGTTCCCTCTGTAAATACGATTTTCTTTGGATCCTTTTTAAGGATATCAATAAGCATTCCAAATCCTGCCATTTTGATATCTCCTTTTTACAACTAATGTTTTTGCGCACAAAAAACGCACTAAAATTATTCTAAACACTTTGAATACAAAATACAAGGAATTGGAAATAAGTTATTTTATTAACAAAGTTTGCTGCAAATCACGCCTCCGGCAGCCACATAATCGTCCCTATATAAAACCAATGCCTGCCCCGGAGTCGATGCTCTTACAGGTGTCAAAAACTCACATTTTGCCCCGCCATTTGGCATATTGTATACACGACACTTCTCTCCCTTATGGGCATATCTTATCTTTCCGACAAATTCATCCCCATCATTAAACTCGCCGACTCCCATATAGTTGATATTGTCAAAATACACTGTTGTGGTAAATACATCCTCCGCCTCTCCGATTACAACCTCATTTGTCGCAGGTCGTATCTCACATACAAATACCGGATGTCCCATAGAAAGATTTAAACCTTTTCTCTGTCCTATGGTG
>JAILHT010000110.1 GCA_024695665.1 Lachnospiraceae bacterium | reverse complement strand
TATACGTGCGATTCTCTAAAACTTCATGAGCTACGGTTGAAGGATGTCGACCTATTCTCTTTGCGATCTTTTTAAACGACTCTCCTCTGCATAATCCTGTTTCTATAGCAACTCTGTCTGTCAGATCCATCTGACCATAACGTCTGTAATAATACATATCTGCTCCTATCCGCAGATAGTAATCGATATATGAAACTTATCAGAAGCCGTTGCAACAGTAAACTAGACTTTTTAGGCGATTTTCAGTTGTCAAAGTACAGGTTTAATTTTTCATTCTAAGAGACCCCTAGACTAAATCTACTACTTATCCTGTCCATTTTTACGGACTCGTCTTGGATCATCTGGCTTTTCTGCATTTTCCGGAATAAGCCATGTATTTCCCTTCAATATTGCGCCTTCAATACGTCCTTGCGCACATAAAGTTGTAACCCTTCTTCTTGATATATCCCACTTTTTAGCCATCTCGCTTGTCGTTAATAATTCCATTTCTTTGCCTCCGTAATTATCCACTAAGCGCCATTAAACCTTATAACGATATTGTATTCCTTTGGAGGAACATTTTCAATCACTTCTGTAACTTTGTAACCAACTTGTAAACTTCTCCCTAACGACAAAAACAGCAGAGCCTGTAAGCCCTGCTGCCATATCTATGAATTCTTCTATTTTATACCGCTCTAAACATATTCTGATTTGCTGGCTTTGGTTTTTCAGTGGTCTTCTCAACCTCTCGTCTTGCTTCTTCCAGCTCTTTAAGTCTTATCATCTCATCCTTTGCATCGTCATATCCCAGATGGGTATACGTGTTCATTGTAACGCCTATCTCCGAATGTCCCATCAAGTATTGCAACGTCTTAGGATTCATTCGTGCCCTGGCCATATTGCTGCAATATGTATGCCTGCATATATGTGGCGTTATTTTAGGCATTTGTACCTTATAGATTTCATTGTACCTTTTAACCATGTTCCTAAAACGGTGCTCCCAGTGCATCGCTACTTCCGGGAGGCCATTTTTATCTAAATACAAAAAACCGGTGCGCCCACCAACCATCTTTTCCTTTTTGGGTTTCTCTCTGTCTTCTATTATAGCTTGAAAACACTCGTACACCTCTTGCGTCATAGGCAGCTTCCTTGTCCCCGCATTTGTCTTTGTAGACTGGACATACAATGTCATTCCTACTCGAACCAGCTGATGATCTATGTTTATCACCCTGTTTTCCATATCAAGGTCGCTTATCGTCAGCCCACAAAACTCTGAAATACGAAGCCCTGTGTGAAAGAGAATATAAACCACTTCGTAATATTTGCAATAAACCACATCGTCATGGACAAACTTTAAAAACTTTCTCATCTCATCCTGGGTAATTCCTTGCTTTATAACCGTGTCATTATATAGAACACCTGCAAGCTCAAACTGGAAAGGATTCTTGGATATAATGTCGTCATCCATTGCCATTTGAAACGCGGGCCTAAGAACACCTCTCATTGTAGTAACAGTACTGTATTTCAGCCCTTCCTCCTGCTGTAATTTTATAAGGAATAACTTTGCATCCGAGGTCTTGACCTCCCTTACCTTTTTGTAGTAAAAATCCATTTTTTCCATTCTGTTCATAACTGTCTTATACCCGGCTTTTGTGCTTGGCTTAACTCCGGTCTTTGTTGCTACGTATCTTTCAACGCACTCTTTAACAGTTAGGTTTCTTCCTAGCGGATCCATAAGGCTTTCTAAGTCTTTTCCCAGCTGTTTCTCCATTTCACGAAGTGACAACGTAGGCTTTGTCCCCTGCGGTTGTTTATCAGTAGGCTCCAGTCTCCAACTGGTGAGATACTTCGCTTTTCCAAAAAGATGATATTTGAAGATGTATTTTCCATCATTCCTTACTGATTCACCTCGATGTAAAACCCTATGCTTAGAATCTCTTCGAATTTTTCCGTATGCCATTTGTCAATTCCTCCCTTATTCTAGGATTCTCTATAAGGTACTTGTCAAAAGCAGCTCTTAAAATAAGCTTCCTCGTTCCGTAGTACGCTATAAAGCTATAGGGACCTTTCTTAAGAAAACTGTAGAACTTACGGTTGCTCAAGTTCCAATGTTTAATAGCTTCCTGTGGATTAAGGTATTCTTTATCCTTTAGGGCTACGTTTTGTGCCTTCATTCAAGCCACCTCCTTCTTTCTTTGGTAGTCGTATATTCCCTCTACAAAAGGTATATAGCAACTACTTTTGACGGATAATGTGGCTCAAATTGATGGGTTCTCAGTCAAGTATTCTTCAAACTTTTCACGGATTATCATGTACCGGTTCCCGCAGTAGACTGCAAATATGCCAACATTCTCCTCTGCCAGCCTTCTAATCCTTTTAACTCCAATGTTAAAGTACACAGACGCTTCCTTCACTGTAAGCAGATACTTTTCACTTATTTCCAATTCTTTCATCATCTGATACCTCCCATTATCCTTATATCTTCCTAAGGGGTTTTGAATGATAAAATTCCGGGATTTTGCAAAAAAAACTCCGACCTATCCATAGGCCGGAGCTTTCTATTTGTACTAAATACTATTTTTTTACTTTAACAGTTATAGTTTTGGACTTCTTTCCTGCTTTGACGGTAATCTTACAAGTACCTTTTTTCTTTGCAGTTATGGTGATCTTTCCTGTATCAGAATCAATCTTCACAGTAGCGATCTTCTTATTGCTTGATTTAACTGTAATCTTCTCTCCTGTAGATGTCTTATCCGGAGTGGCAGTAGCCGTTACCGTAGCAGTCTTTCCTTTCTTCTTCAAAGTGACAGATGTCTTTGAAAGCTTAATCTTTGTTGTAGTAACCTTCCCGGTCTGAACCTTCACTTTAAAGGTGGCTTTTATTCCATTTTTAGACTTAACAGTGACCTTGGTGCTTCCCTTCTTCACACCTTTTACGTATATAGTTTTTCCCTTGAAGGATACTTTTGCTATTTTCTTATTTGCTGATGTAACACTCTTTATTGAATCATTGGTAAGTGTTGCCTTTATAGCTTTTGATGTCTTACCTTTCTTTACAACAAGCTTTGTATCGTTCAGTGTCATTCCCGGAACTTTGATTTTACAGGTAGCAGTCTTTTTTCCGTCTTTTGTAGTTACTGTAATCGTTGCAGTTCCAGCTTTTTTTGCAGTTACAAGACCACTACTTGAAACCGTTGCTACAGACTTATCACTCGAACTCCATGTCACGTTTGTATTCGTGGCTGTTGATGGGCTTATAGTTGCTTTAAGTTGAAGAGTCTTTTTGACTTTAAGTGTAGCACTGGTCTTATTAAGCTTAACACCTGTTACTGATACTGTGCTTTCTGTCTCAGTTTGTGTCTCTTTACACGATACGGTTAATGTATTGCCACTGATGGTTCCATCCGTATAGGTCAAATTTGTCAGCCCAGTTATATCTACGGTAGAAAAATAGTTATTGCTACAATATAACCACTTCAGTTTTATATTTTTACTGACATCCAGGCTCGTCAACTGATTATTACGACACCACAAATCAGTCAGCGCGGTATTTTTACTGACATCCAGGCTCGTCAACTGATTAGAATAACACTCCAACTCAGTCAGCGCGGTATTTTTACTGACATCCAGGCTCGTCAACTGATTATAAGTACACCACAAAGTAGTCAGCGCGGTATTTTTACTGACATCCAGGCTTGTCAACTGATTAGAATTACACGACAAATAAGTCAGCGCGGTATTTTTACTGACATCCAGGCTCGTCAACTGATTTTCCTGACACTCCAACTCAGTCAGCGCGGTATTTTTACTGACATCAAGACTTGTCAACTGATTAGAAAAACACTCCAAACTAGTCAGCGCGGTATTTTTGCTAACGTCAAGACTTGTCAACTGATTAAACTGACACTCCAACTCATCCAGCGCGGTATTTTTACTGACATCTAGGCTCGTCAACTGATTATTATCACAATACAAATTAGTCAGCGCGGTAAAATATTCTATTCCGCTTAAATCAGTAATGGCTTTACCCTCAACATCAATAAATGTAGCACTCTGAATCTCCTCATCTGACAATGATCCATCTCCGCCTGTATCGAATTCTTCCGATACATAGCTTCGAAATGTTGCATCTGGAAAGTTGGTATCATTGATAGTAACGTCACTCGCTTTTACCTGAGTAGCCGGAATAAGCATACCCATAAATGCAAAAGCAAGTGTTAATAACTTAAATCTTAGTTTCATAATTCGTTCCCCTTAATTCATACCACTTTATAATTTGTCTATACAAACCGTTTAATTGTTTATGATAAATTTAATTATATGGGATATTATTGTAAAAACAAATGTTTTTTGTATTTAAGGCGTCTTGAGAACAGGAAATTATATCTGCCTATCTCCATTTTCTAAACTTTACTTTTTTTCATTACCAGAGCACAAAAAACTCCGATCTATCAAAGGTCGGAGTTTTCTATATCTTCTCTTAACTTAAATGCTCATTTTTTTACGAACCCTTCTAGGATCTTCTGTTTTTTTGCATCTTTCGGAATTAACCACATTCGTCCCACCTCAAATCAAATATCCATGTTTACTTTTCCCATGTTGGATTTTTATTGTATCCCGGTCGGGATTTAAAAAAGGAGCAAACCAAATAGCAGCAATCCCATTATGAATTTTGCAATTGCTTAAAAAACAATTTTTTTCCATAATAACGTTCACCGCCTTTTTGTTCGCTCTTATTATTTGCATTCTGCTTCGCTATTAGTTCTTGATGATTATAAAGTTTACTCGCCCCATACTTCCTCTGCGATTTCTTTGACGAGCTTAAGTTTGTTCCACTGTTCCTCTTCGGTAAGTTTGTTTCCGATTTCGCATGACGCAAATCCGCACTGAGGGCTTAAATATAGTCTTTCAAGAGGAACATATTTTGATGCCTCACGAATTCTTGCTATTATTTTGTCTTTCGACTCAAGCCTCGGGGACTTTGTTGTGATAAGTCCGAGCACAACTTTTTTGTCGTCAGATACTGCAACAAGCGGTTTGAAGCTTCCGGAACGCTCATCGTCGAATTCCAGATAAAACGCATCCACATTCTCTTTTGCAAAAAGTACCTTTGAGACTGATTTATTATTTGGTATAACTTTTGTTTATATACTTCATACAGGTCCATTCTTCTATTTAGTCATATCAAAGCTTACAATCTTGTAATACTGTTTTGAGGTGATTCTGTATACTACGCAGTATATCACAGCGAAAAACATTACTGAGCCGAATATCGCCATATTGAATGTAAATGCGTCGACATACAACAGCATTTTCATGAAAAGTCTGATGATATTACTTGCGACAACGGCATGCACCGCAGCTGCTGCAATCGGCAAAAAGAACATTATCATAACCTGTCTGTTTATGCTTCTTATCACCTCATTCTCCGTGAGTCCCACTTTCTTCAATATCTGGTAACGGCCGTTGTCCTCATAACCTTCGGACATCTGCTTGTAATAGATGATAAGCACCGTAACCATGGCAAAAATTATCGCTAAGAATACTCCTACAAACATAACTCCACCGTACAGGCTTTTAAAGAACTGCTCATCCTCCTCACGGAAGCTTATATCGGCATTTGCCACTATAGCTGAAAGTCTGTTTCTGATATCCGCCCTCTCCTCATCTGAGATGTCTTTTCTCAGATTAAAACTGCTGACATAATTTTTCTCATATTCACTGCCTCTTGTGGAAACAACAGCAGGGTCGTTTTTTACGATATCAAATCCTGTTGCCTCATCCGGAACTATTATATACACGCCCACTATGAGATCCATGGTCGGATCGGTGAAAGGTTTCATGACATCCTGATCTAATTTTTCCTCAGATGCCGTATAATAAACATCCCCGCATGATAAATAACTGTAATCGTTATTCGCTGTGTCCGCTATACAAACTTCACCCTCATTGAGATTTATCGGCTCATCGGCAAATCTGTTGTAGGTATTCTGCGTTACGATATATATTGTTCTCCAACTGTTTATGTCAAAATAGTCCATCTCAGACATATAGGAAAATTCCCCGGTTTCATCCTCTGCCGACTGTAACCATGATGTTGTCCACAAATCTCTTGTCTCTATCTTCTCCGCTTCAAGATAATCAATATCTTCCACCGTCTCGTTAAATCTCTCCGCCACTTCGCTTTCGTCCGATGCGTAATAGATCATCACATCGCTCGGAAATTTTCTGTCCAGTGTTCTCTCACTTAAGGCGACAAGCGATACCACACAGCTTATCAGGATTATAACAGCGGTCGATAAGATACATATTGATGCTAGTCCTACAGCATTGTGCTTCATCCTGTACATGAGATTTGCAACACCGACAAAATTGCCGGTTTTGTAATACAACTTTTTGTTTTTCTTTATTGCTTTTAAAAGTGCGATTGTCCCTGCGGTAAAAAGACAATATGTCGCCATCACAACCATGATTATTGCTATAAAAAGTGTATTGAACGAGTCGAATGTGCTCTCACAGTTTATCGCATAATAGTATCCGACAGCGAGTGTTGCCACACCGATAATAAGTGTAACTTTCTTTGCCTTAGGCTCTTTTTCTCCGGTCTCTCTACTTCTTATAAGCTCTACCGGTTTGCTTATCTGTATTGAAAAAACATTGTAAATAAAACAGATTGCGTATATCAAAAGATACAAAATGACCGTGAGCCCAATGGAATATACCGAAAAAACAAATCCGTTTACAGGTGGCTCTCCCGCAAGCTTGTAAAGTATCAGAACCATGAGCTTGTTCAAAAAAGATCCGATCAAAAGGCCTCCTCCGAGGCATATTACAAGATGAATGACAGTTTCGTAAAAAAGCATCAATACAATACTTTTTTTCGTCAATCCCAGTATTCCGTACAGGCCAATCTCCCGCCTTCTGTCTTTCATGACAAACGCGTTTGCATAGAGAATCACAACGGTCGATATCAAGGCTATTACAAAACATCCAATCATCAATATCATGGAAATCTGTGTTGCTCCGTAGAAGACGTCCTTTCCGTCTCTGATGAGAAAGTCGCTAAAAACCATCGAAGCTATTATGTAAAAAGTCATTATTGTAAAAACACCGACAAAAAGAAACGGAATTCGTACATGTCGACTCTTGTCCATACTGCTTTTTATTAGACGAAGAAGAAGCTTACTGTTCACTGTCATCTCCTCCTCTCATAAGAACGGTCACGCTGTCACATATCTTATCGAGCATCTGTGGACGAGTCATATCACCTTTATAAATCTGATGGAACACTTCACCATCCTTTATGAACATAACGCGGTCTGCGTAGCTTGCAGCCACATTGCTGTGTGTTACCATAAGTATTGTCTGACCGTTTTTGTTGATATTTCCAAGCTGTTTCAAAAGATTGGTGGATGCTTTTGAATCGAGTGCCCCGGTCGGCTCGTCTGCAAGCAGTATTCTTGGATTTGTGATAAGCGATCTCGCGATGGCAACCCTCTGTTTCTGTCCTCCGGATATCTCATAAGGATATTTTTTGATAAGATCCTCAATCCCAAGACTCTTTACTATAGGCATCATTCTATCCACCATCTCATCATATTTTTTTCCTGCCAAAACCAGAGGAAGAATAATATTGTCCTCAAGTGAAAAATTGTCCAACAGATTGAAATCCTGAAAAATAAAACCAAGATTGTCCCTTCTGAACATTGTTCTCTCACTGTCCTTAAGTCTCGACATATCCTTTCCGTCCACAAAGACGTTACCAAAAGTTGGAACATCCAAAGCTGCCATAATATTTAGAAGTGTTGTCTTTCCGCTTCCGGACTCTCCCATTATCGCGACAAACTCACCCTCTTCAACAGAGAAATGAACATCTTTTAATGCTGTGACTTCATTTCCGCCGAATCGTGTTTTATATACCTTTTTAATATGATTAACTTCAAGTAATGACATTTCCTCTCTCCTTCTACAAAACTTATATTATTTTCGATCCACAAACATAATATAAAAATAAGGATTGTAAAACCATTTTATTGGCTTACAATCCTGCCTGTAAAACTTACATTTTTGTAAGGTTATCTTTTTTCAGTTGTTCTTTCTTCAATGTGATAATAACGTCGGTGCCTTTTCCTGTTTCGGATTCGATTCTTATGTTATGTCCGAGCTTGTCGCACACACCTTTGCACAGATACAATCCAAGACCGCTGGCCTTTTTGTCAAATCTGCCGTTAAATCCGGTAAAACCTTTCTCGAACAATCTTGGTATATCCTCTTTCCTGATTCCTATACCCGTATCGGAAATGATGATACAATTCTCACCCTCCGCATATATCTGAACACTACCTTCATTGGTGTACTTAAGCGAATTTGACAAAATCTGCTCTAAGACAAAAGAAAACCATTTCTCATCTGTGAGCACTTTCATATCAAGATTGTCCAGTTTTACCGCAAGATGTTTGTGAATAAAGATGGGTGCATACTTTTTTACGACCTGTTTTATGATATCATCAAGATATATCTCCTCCAAAACCATATCCCCCGACATGGTGTCAAATCGAATATAGTTTAAAGCCATCTCAACATAATTCTCTATCCTAAAAAGCTCCTGTCTGTACTCTGTCGTATCTTCCTCACTCGTGTCAAAAAGTGCCCTAAGAGCAGCGATTGGAGTCTTTATCTGGTGGGCCCACAGTGTGAAAAAATCCTCTTTTTCTCTTATGATTCCCCAGTATTTCTCAGAATCACTCTGTTTCTGACTTATAAGATTCCTGTTGTTGTCATCGTTATATTTTTCGATAAGTTTCTTATGATTTTTGTATGAAAAAGCGAGGGCTAGCGCCCAGAAAATGATACCGAATGCCGTTATATATGCTGTGAATTCCATGTTCATATCATATATATATCCAACCGCGATATCTATAAATATATTCAGAACGAAAAGTACAAAAAGATACCTATGTCCTATCCAAAAGCTACTCCCCTTCAACTATATACCCCATTCCTCTCTTGGTCACAATCATTTCCTCGCGGCCAAGTTTTGTAAGTTTTTTTCTTATCCTTGTCATATTGACAGTGAGGGTATTGTCATCCACAAACTCCTCAGCACCCCAGAGTTTTTCCATGATGGATTCCCTGCTCACAAGCTTTCCCTTGTTTTCAAAAAGGGTCTTTAATATAAGAAACTCGTTCTTTGTGAGTTCGATTGTCTCCCCGTCCTTCGACATGGTGCACTCGTCAAGATTTAAAATGACATCCCCACCGTGAAGTGTCTTGCTGTTGAACTCCATGCCTCTGGTGCGCCTTAATATCGCCTGTGTTTTTGCGATCAGAACTGGCATGTCAAAAGGTTTTGAGATAAAATCGTCCCCTCCCATGTTCATCGCCATCACGATGTTCATGCTGTCATCCGCCGATGACAAAAAGACTATCGGCACGTTTGAAAATCTTCTTATCTCCGTACACCAATAGAATCCGTTAAAAAAAGGAAGCCCAATGTCAAGCAGTACCATATCCGGATTGTATTGCCGTACTTCTTCTGCTATATTTTCAAAGTTTTTAACGCAGGAGGCTTCTATCTGCCATTTGGTCAGTTCTTTCTTGATGCTCTCCGCGATTGCACTGTCATCTTCGACTATAAAAATTCTGCTCATTCCCCGTCATATCCCATGTATAGATTAGTTTCTCTAATTCTATCCAATTTGGATATTTCTATCAATCGAACAAAAGGCCTTGTGTCATAATATACATATCAATAATTTCTTATATTTTGTTATCTGAAACTGTTATTACATTTTTATATAAAAAAGAAGCCACGTGGGCTTCTTTTAAAAAGATATACACAATCCTAAACATACTCATTTGTATTTGCTCTTAAACCATTCTGCATTCATTTTTTCACGTTCTTCCGCAGTTTCAAATTTCAAGTCCTTATTGTTTTTGTAATTGTCAATAACGGTAGCAACATCACACGGTTTGTTAAACAAATATCCTTGCACCATTTCACAATCGATTTCCCGCAAATACTTAAGGTGTTCTTCAGTTTCGACTCCTTCAACAAGTGTATGAATACTCATTTCCCTGCACAGCTCCACAAAAGAACGAAGAATTCTTCTGTTTGCCTTATTGTTATCATCAAGATGATGAATCAATTCCATATCAAATTTAATACGGTCAAATTCATACTGACTAAACACACTTAAGGACGAATAACCGCTTCCAAAGTCATCAATCCAAAGCTTATATCCTTCTTCTCGAAGTTTTTTCAGCTGTGCCCGAAAATTTGCAGTTCCTTTTGCAAGATCCTGTTCTGTGATTTCAACTATAATAAATTTCTTGCTTATACCATGATTTTTCAAAATGTTGTTCAATACTTGTACAACATCTGCATGATCAAAGTCCTGTGCCGAGAAATTCAAAGTAACCTGAAGCATTGTAAACCCCATAGATTTAACCTTCTCAAAATCCCGACAAACTTGTTCTACCATGTAAAAATCCAATTTGTGTAGCAAATGATAACGCGAAAGAACAGGAATAAACTCATCCGGTGAAATTTTTCCGTATATCGGATCCATCCATCTCGCAAGCGACTCATAAATGGTATACTTACCGGTCCTTGTTCTTATGATTGCTTGATAAAAAGGTTTAATAAACCCTTGTTCCATCGCTTCACTAAAATGTTCAAGTATGTATCGCTTTTTTTGATATTGAAAATCTTGTTCTTCTGAGTAAAAATTGCATATAGTTGTTAAATCATCGCCTATGTTTTCCATCGCTATTCTGGCATAGTCCATCGCAGTAGTAGCATTTGTGTCAGAATCAACCAAACATACACCAACATGTATACCAAGCGGTTTCCCATAAGCAGTTTTTTGAACTTCCCTATTTATGGATTCAATCTTATCTACAATAGTCTTTTTATTTTCATAAGCATCTATAATCACAAAATGATCATCTACAGCGCGTGCTATCATAGCATCAGGAAATTTTTCCATAATCTGTGCTGAATATAATTGTAACAATCCATCGCCTCTGGAATATCCATACTGCGAATTGTAATCATGTAATGAATTTATATTGATGTAAATAAGTACA
>JAILHT010000043.1 GCA_024695665.1 Lachnospiraceae bacterium | reverse complement strand
TGTCTGAGCGTTGTGATAGGTGTCGGTACAATATTTTTTATAGAAAATCTAAACAGCGTTTAAACCGTAGAGGGTTTTTACAAGTCCGATTGAGACATAGTTGCTTAAGATGGCTTCATAGTCGGTGCCGGATTCTGCGACTGGGGTGTATTTTCCCTCGACCATGTAGCTTGCACCGCCATCTTTTAGAGACTCTACTTTTCTGTAACTGTCGACATAGATTGAGTGTGCGGATATTTTTCGGTCAGACAAAACGCCTTTGCACTCGGAGAGTCTGCAATCCGGGAAATTGACATTATGGATATATCCCGGCAAGTACTCTTCTTTAATGAGCTCCTCCAAAATATCATGCAGGTAAAAATCCGTGACTTCGTGGCGAGAGTTCGCCCCCTCTGAGAGGGAGATTGATTTTATACCCTGGAAGGCGCCTTCGAGCGCGGCACCAACGGTAGCCGAGTATTGAACATCGGTTGCGACGTTGTAGCCAAAATTTATTCCGGACAGTACGATGTCGGGCTTTTCTTCCATTACGGCGAGGCTTCCCACTCTGATGCAGTCGGCCGGTGTCCCGCTGCAGGAAAATGCATGTACTCCGTCGACAGGGAAATCGTGATTGTAGATATTTATCTCATGTCTTAGCGTTATGCTGTGCGATGCGGCGCTTCTCTCACCATCCGGCGCAACCACGTAGACTACACCGAAGTCTTTTGCGGCGGTGGCAAGGCGGATGATTCCGTCCGAATCGATGCCGTCATCATTTGTTATAAGGATGGTTTTTGCCATACAAAACTCCTTTCCTTTTATCTTGTCAGATCTTTTACCCATTTGTATTTTCTGAAACGGTACATTACCCATGGAATCTTTCCGACCTCGTCGAGGCAGGTGCAGGCGTATACCGCAAGCGGCGACCAGTGGAAGACGAACGCTCCGCAGAGTGCGAGAGGTATAGCGACCATCCACATGCAGACGATGAGGCTGTACATGTCAAAAAGAGTATCTCCGCCACCGTCCAATACACCGTTTATCGTCACGGTGTTCACACATCTTCCTATCATATAGATTGCCATTATTATCATCATTCCGACGAGATAATGTCTTGCCGTGTCAGTCAAAATCACTCCGTTTACGACAAATGGAGTGACGGCCAGGACTATACCTGTCGAGATAAAACCAATCACATAAGAGATATTTTTCAGTTTTATTCCGTATCTTTTTCCAAGTTCAAGGTTTCCTGCTCCGAGTTCGTTTCCGACTATAATTCCTGCAGCGCTTCCGATACCGTTACACATACAGCACACGAGGTCTCTGACAACGGCTGCGACTGAGTTTGCGGCTGCGGCGTCGACGCCCATATGTCCCATTATTGCTGTGTATGAGGTGAAACCGATACCCCAGCAGAGCGCTCCGCCCATAAGAGGAAGGCACTGTCTTGCAAAGTCGGCGATAAGAACCTTTGGGACTTTAAAGAATCTATTCAAAGCAGGTCGTATATAATCTTTTCCGGAGGAGAGAATAAGGCAGAGGCAAAGCTCGATAACCCTTGCTATGGTTGTTGCAAGGGCGGCACCTCTGGCCTCCATTCTCGGCGCACCGAGAAGTCCGAATATAAAAATCGAGTTGAATATGATATTTAGAACAACGGCGGCACAGCTTATGAATGCTCCGGCTTTTACATTGTCTGTGACCTTCATTATCGAGAGGTAGCACTGGGATATACCGGTGATGAGATACGACCAGCCCGCTATGCGAAGATAGTCGCTTCCTATCGCAATCAGTGTGTCATCCCCCGCGAAAATGTGCATGAGAATCTCCGGGAAGAATTCACAGGCGACAAAAAAGCCTATGGAGACTATTCCACAGAAGATAAGCATGAGATTGAATATGTTTTCGAGAGTTTTCTTGTCGCCCTTTCCCCAATACTGCGCTCCGAGAATCGCACCTGCGGCAGTGGCTGAGGACAGAAACATATTTTGTACGAACTGTATCTGTGTCGCGAGGGATACTGAGGTCATCTGCTCCTGAGCGACACGTCCGAGCATGAGTGCGTCGGCGGCGGCAACCATGGCGAGCATCAGGCTCTGAAGTGCTATAGGCAGAGCGATTCTCGCAAGGTTTGAATAAAACTGTCTGTTGTCGATCTTGATTTCAAAATTGTTCTTCATAAATCTTTCTTTCCGGTTAACCGGATTTCTCCATTTTTATTTGCTTTACGCTTAGAAACAGGTTTTGTTTCAATTTGCATAGCCCCATTAAAACATGTAAAAGAATTTTTGCATAGGCAATTTTAGTATTAACACCAAAAAGGACATATATTTGTCACAATGATTTTGTTATAATAAGTCAAAGAAGACGATATGCTCTGCGAATATCATTGAGATAGGAGGAAAAAGGTTATGATAGAAATTTTGTTTTTTATTTTATTTATAGCTGTCTTCGGAAAAATATTGGGGTTCATCCTGAGTGCAACATGGGGACTTTTTAAGATTCTTCTTTATATAGTATTGTTGCCGGCGATACTTTTACTTTTGGTTTTCGGTGGCTTCTTATACATAGCGCTTCCGATACTGATCGTTATAGGTGTATTGAGTCTTATTGAGAGCGTATAGCATGGAGGACATACAATGAAGACGAGACAGGAGGCGCTTTCCTATGGGTTGACATTTCCGAACACCTATACGGAGGCGCCTTTTCACGACGAAAACTGGCAGCTTGTGCGAGTCAAGGGCAATAAAAAGGCTTTTCTTTGGACATACGAGAGAGGCGGATATATCAATTTGAACGTGAAGGTCGACCCGGAGTGGAGGGATTTCTGGAGAAATGCATATGAATCGGTCATACCGGGGTGGCATCAGAATAAGGAACACTGGAATACGATCATTCTCGACGGTAGTGTGCCTGAGAGTGACATAAAAAGAATGATTGAGGAAAGTTATTATCTTGTGACGGACAGTCCGAGCAGGAGGATATATGAGGCTGTCGAAAAGATTCCCAAAGGAAAGGTTGCAACCTACGGTCAGGTGGCGGAGCTTGCAGGGGACAAAAAGATGGCCAGAGCCGTGGGAAATGCGCTTCACAAGAATCCGGACCCTGACAGGATACCGTGTTATCGCGTGGTGAATTCAAAGGGTGAGCTTGCGGGTGAGTTCGCATTCGGAGGCAAGGGTGCCCAGGCGAAGCTTCTTAGAGCCGACAATATCACCGTAAAAGACGGAAAAGTCGATCTGAAAAAGTATGGGATTGAGATAGTAAACGGAGAAATCATATAGGACAGGGGGTAAAAACAATGACTGAAAACATAAGGGTTTTCACACAGAACAGCATCTGTATCACAGGTGGGGGAAAGAAGATCTACATCGATCCTTTCGAGATGAGGGAGAGCTTTAACGATGCGGACTTTGTGCTTGTGACACACGATCACCACGATCATTTTTCACCGGAGGACATCGCAAAGGTTGTTGGAAAAGAGACTATTCTTGTGGTTCCGAAGGACATGGAGGAGACCGCGAAGGAAGTCAAAAGTCTTGTGAAGAAGACTTATACAGTAATTCCGGAAGAAAGCTATGACATAGAGGGGCTTTCTTTTGAGACAATTCCTTCCTACAACATGAACAAGGCTTTTCACCCGAGAAGTGCAAACTGGGTAGGTTACATCCTTACAGTCGATGGAAAACGTATTTTTGTTGCGGGCGATACCGATGCCACACCTGAGGCAAAGACGGTGAAATGCGACATCGCGCTTGTGCCTATAGGAGGAACTTATACCATGGATCCTAGTGAGGCTGCCGCTTTAATTAATGAGATAAAACCGGAGGTTGCAATCCCTACGCATTACGGCGGAATAGTCGGAACCCAAAAGGATGCGGAAGCTTTTAGTAAGCAGGTAAATCCACCGGTAAAAGTGGAGATCAAGATAGAATTTTAAAATGACTTTTCTTGAAAGTTATTAGACCGTCACGCTGCATTTTTCCGAGCTCTTTTGACATGTTGGTGCGCTCGAGATTCAGGTAGTCGGCGAGCTGCTGACGGTTGAAAGGAATATCGAACTCGTTGGTATGTTTTTGCAGGGAAACGGTATTCAAATATGACATGATACGACCTCTGGCGCTCTTTGGCGAAGTGTGAAAGCTTCTGCCGGAGAGGGTCAGATTTTTTTGCGCAGAAATCATGAGAAGGTTTTTTATAAATTTGTCCTTCCAGGTGGAATCGCAGTAATCTGTGAACAGATGGCTCACGTTCAAAAACATGATGTGGCAGTCCTCGTTTGCGATGACATCAATAGGCATTATCTCATTCGGGAGGATGGCATAGGTCTCCGCGAAAAAACCGCCATCCGAGACGTTGCTCAAGATTGTACAGTTGCCAAAGGCGTCGTTGCTCTCTATTGTTATGCTTCCGGAGAGAACGATTCCCATGTAAACTGTAGTATTTCCTGCGCTGAGTATAGTCTCGCCTTTTTGATATTTTTTCTGAGAGGCTTTAAGATCTTTTAAGCAGGTGTCGAGTTCATCTGCGGTCATCCCCTGAAACAGAACAGCTATTTTTACGGTATTGTTCTCTTTTGCCATCTTTTTACTTCCCCTTAAAATATTTTTTTGAACTGTGGCTAAAACCACATACATTTCTTTTTAAGTATACTATACTGACCGCGAAGAAGCAAAGGAGGAAGAAAATATGGTACGTCAGATTATTCATATAGACGAAGAGAAATGCAACGGATGCGGTATATGCGCGAACGCATGCCACGAGGGCGCGATTGAGATAATAGACGGCAAGGCAAAACTTGTAAGGGAAAATTTTTGCGACGGATTCGGAGACTGCCTTCCGGGCTGCCCTACGGGAGCAATCACCTTCGAGGAGAGAGAGGCTCCTGCGTATGATGAGGAAGCGGTGAAGAAAAGTAAAGAAATTACAGAAAACAAACAGGAACCAATGGAGGAAAGAAAGATAAATATGACTGAGCAGGAGATGAGAATGCAGATGGAAAATCATGCAGCAGGACAGGGCTGTCCGGGATCGAGATTTATGAAATTTGACAGAAGTGAAAAGGCCGTGGACAAGGATGTTTTAAACAGGGAAGTCGCAAACGAGTCAAACGTGAACGGAGGCAACAGTAGAGCAAGTGATTCGATACGAGATTTAGGAATGTCATACGGATACATGAAACCGGTGTCAAGACTTGAGCAGTGGCCATGCCAGATAAAGCTCCTTCCTACGAGAGCGCCTTTCTACGATGGAGCGAAGCTTCTCATTGCTGCCGATTGCACGGCATACGCATATGCCAATATGCATGAGGACTTTATGAAAGGAAAAATCACTCTGATAGGGTGTCCTAAGCTCGATGATATTGATTACTCCGAGAAACTGACAGAGATCATTCGCGACAATGACATAAAGAGCGTGACTGTCGTCAGAATGGAAGTGCCATGTTGCGGAGGACTTCAGAGAGCTGCTGAGACTGCGCTCAAGGCCAGCGGAAAATTCATCCCGTGGCAGGTTGTGACCATCTCAAGGGATGGGGAGATATTGGATTAGAAACAGTTTCAACCGTCTTGTATGATGTATATGATATAATAGATGGCATCAAAGAAAAACGGGGTGAAACATATGTTAAAAATCTACGGAAGCAAAATGTGTCCTGATTGCAGAGAGTGCAAGAAGAATTTCGATGCAAACAACATAGAATATGAATTCCTGGATGTCACGGAATCCTTAAAACATTTAAGAGATTTTCTCATATTGAGAGACCGTGAGCCGGTGTTTGACAGACTGAAAGCCATTCATGACATCGGATTGCCGGGAATTGTAAAAGAAGACGGGGAAGTGTTCACCGATTGGGAGAGCTACCTCAAAGAAAAAGGAATGACTGTAACTTACGGAGAAAGCGGAGAAACATGCAGCATCGACCACAAGGGATGCTAGAACCGGAGATATTATGAAGATACTGAATTTCGGATCGCTCAATATAGACTACACATATGCAGTCGATCATATCGTAAAAGAAGGGGAGACTATCTCCTCGTCGAAAGTTTTGAAAAACCTCGGCGGGAAAGGCTTCAACCAGTCCGTGGCGTTAGCAAAAGCAGGCCTGGAAGTATTTCATGCAGGTCTTGTCGGTGCGGAGGGTGAAGAGTTCTATGAGGCGTGCGACAAATACCGCATCAACTCAAGATTTATCTCCACAGTCGACGGAAGGTGTGGACATACGATAATCCAGCTGGACAAAAAAGGTCAAAACTGTATCGTCCTGTTCGGAGGAGCAAATCAGAAAAATTCGAAGGTATATGTGGATAAAGTTCTTTCGGAGTTTTCAAAAGGAGATATTATTGTTCTTCAAAATGAGATCAATGAACTTCCGTATATCATAGATTGTGCCTTCAAAAAAGAGATGACAATTGTTTTGAATCCGTCTCCGATGGATGAGAAACTAGATAAGTGCAATCTGGAAAAAATATCAGTATTCATTCTGAACGAGAATGAGGGATTGAAACTCTCCGGTGCCAAAAATGTCGATGGCATCTGTGATGCTATGCTTAAAAAATACGGAAACGCAAAGATAATGCTGACACTCGGAAAAGACGGATGCATATACGCGGATAAGGATAAAAAAGTCTCCCAAAAGGCATTTAAGGTGAAGGCTGTCGATACAACCGCAGCCGGAGATACCTTTACAGGATATTTTGTGGCAGGACTGGTAAAGGGAGATTGCATAGAGAATATCCTTCTTACAGCGACAAAGGCGTCAGCCCTTGCCGTGCAAAAAAACGGAGCTGCGCAGTCGATTCCGGATATCTCGGATGTGGAGAAATTTGAATAGTTCTAAACCCGGCTGGTCCGGAGATTGTTTGATCCCAAGATCAGGCTGGTCCGGAATTGTTTGTTCCCAAGATCAGACTGACCCGGAGATTGAATTGTCATGAGTCTTCAAATTATAGCAATACCGCTTATAACCAATCCTTTTTAAATTCTGAGCTGTAAAATTCGACTTATTTTAGTGAAAATAGGGGGCTGATTAAGAGTTTTACAGCTCTACTTATGTCCATTCTTATTTCTGAGCGGTACAACTTTCTGATGAATGTTCCATTTTACATATCGTTTCCCTGTTTTTTACAAGTCTGAGCCTGAATGACATTTTCTGCGGCCTTAAAAAGTGTCGAAAGTGGCATCTTTTACAGCTGGAGATTTGTTTTTTCTCATTCTGAGCGGTATTCCCAGCCGGCAGAGAAAAAATGAACAGTTCCGATCCTGGTATTCCCGACCGGAGACTAGATACTCCCGGGAATTATATGATTTTTTTTGAATACAATGGGGCATTTTAGAGATCTGCAATTCATTTCTTTAAAAATCTTGTTATAATGTGTGAACATAAACAAGAAAGAAATGGGGCAAAAGAAATGTTTAGAAAAATGAGAAGATTCAAGCAGCAGTTGTCGGATGAAGAATGCATCGCAATCTTAAAAAATGAGAAAAGAGGAGTATTGTCTCTCATGGGGGAGGACGGTTATCCTTACGGAATGCCAATGAACCACTGGTACTGTGAAGATGACGGAAAGCTTTATTTTCACGGCGCAAAAGAGGGGCACAAGATAGACGCGATAAAAGCAAATCCCAAGGCAAGCTTTTGTGTGTATGACAGCGGATACAAGAATCCGGGTGAGTGGGCACTCAATGTTAAAAGTGTGATTGTCTTCGGAGAGATAAAACTCGTTGAAGATATCGATGTCGCAAGAAAAATATGTACGAGACTAGTGGAAAAATTCACCGATGACGAGGAGTATCTCGAGAAAGAACTCAAAAATGCGCTTTCAAGAGTACAGTGCCTGGAGTTCACACCTGTACATATGACGGGAAAACTTGTGAACGAGTCATAATTTTCGATTGTGTAAAAAAGTATAAATAGGAATCAAGACAAAGCAGTAGGACGACGAAGTAAGACAAGGTAGTAAGATAAGGAAACAGTATTATGGAAAGAAAAGAACTTGCAGTAGAACTCAAACACAACGGTTACAATTGCGCTCAGGCAGTGCTCTGTGCATTCAAGGACGAGCTTGGAATGAATGAAGATACTCTGAAAAAAATGGGCGCAGGTTTTGGCGTTGGAATGGGAACACTTGAATCCACTTGTGGCGCACTATGCGCGGCTCAGATGGTTTTGGGAATAAAGGAGTACGAGGGAAAGCCTATCCTTAGAGATGCTGCTGAAGTGCTTAAGAACTTTGAGGACAAATGCGGTGCCACAATCTGCAAGGATCTCAAAGGAAGAGACACAGGCGTTGTGGTATGCGAGTGCGATGACTGTGTGAGAAATGCTGTGGAAGTTATCGGAGATAAACTTGGACTGTAAGAGAGTTTAGTGCTAAAATGGAAATATCTTTTTAATACAGAACATTTTCGACCGGTTTCAGGGCGAAAAAGACGAGATTTGATTACCGGAAAGGGGAAGGATCTATGAAGTGGCATAAAATATTTGCTTGGTTGACAGTTTGTTGTTTTGTTATGACTATGATTACAGGGTATAAGAAGTTCGGCGGAAAGAAAAAGACGGATATTTTACCTGACGTAACAGAGGACTAGAGTTTTAAAGGACTTTGCGATTAGCAAAGTCCTATTTTGTAGTTCATGTAAAAAGGTGCAAGCTGAGTTTCGATATGTGCTGACGAGATAGGGGGATTTTATGAACCATGAGAATGATATCCGTCTGGGGATAGAGACGGCATACATAGACGGTTCGGTTGCGTCTGATGCAATATACAGACCACAGTTTATTTCCAACAATCACAAAGAGGGGAAAAAAGTGCTCTCATCCGTTGAGGATGAGCTTTTGGCATGTGACAGTTTTAAAATAAGCGTTGCTTTCATAACCATGAGCGGTATCACTCCACTTCTTCAGACCTTGAAGGAGCTTGAGAAAAAAGGCGTCCCGGGCCAGATACTCACGACAAATTATCTCGGATTCAGTGAGCCAAAGGCATTGAAGAAGATCAATGAGCTCTCGAATATGACGCTAAAAATGTACGATGTGGATGCCTCAGGAGAAGGCTTTCACACAAAGGGATACATTTTTAAAAAAGACGAAATCTATCGAATAATAATAGGTAGTTCAAATATCACAAGTTCCGCCTTGACAAGCAACCGTGAATGGAATACCAGATTTGTCTCGACGGAACACGGTGAGATGACAGAAGAGATAATCGGTGAATTTCAAGAACTTTGGAACTCGGCCTACACAAAGTCTTTCAATGAGTTTTATGAGAATTACAAAGAACAGTATGAGATCATAAAACATCAAAGAGAGATAGCTAAAAATGAACAGATAACCTCCCTTGAAAAATACAGATTAAAGCCGAACAGTATGCAGGTGGGCTTTATCACAAACCTGAAAAAAATACTCGAAAGAGGGGAAGACAGAGCTCTTTTGATCTCTGCGACGGGTACCGGAAAAA
Organism: Lachnospiraceae bacterium; assembly: GCA_024695665.1. Taxonomy (GTDB): domain Bacteria; phylum Bacillota; class Clostridia; order Lachnospirales; family Lachnospiraceae; genus JAILHT01. The sequence continues at coordinate 14,876 of JAILHT010000043.1, read as the reverse complement.
CTTATGCATCGGCTTTTGCAATGAGAGAGCTGGGCTTCAAAAAAATATTGTTTCTGGTTCACAGAGGACAGCTTGCAAGACAGACGAAGAAATCATATGAAAAGGTATTTTCAAATTCTGTAAAGATGGGACTTGTCGGTGCCGGATATAAGGAATATGATGCTGATTTTGTTTTTGCTACGGTTCAGACTTTAAACAGGGATGAACATCTATTAAAGTACAAAAAAGAAAATTTTGATTGCATTATACTTGATGAAGCGCACCATGTTCCGGCCGAAACTTATCAAAAAATAATGCGACATTTCACGCCGAAGCTGTGGCTTGGAATGACGGCTACACCGGATAAGAGAGACGACAATGTGGAAGGCAGAAATGTCTACGAGCTATTCAATTATCAGATTGCCTACGAGATAAGATTGAAGCAGGCAATGGATGAGGACCTTCTTTGCCCGTTTCACTATTTTGGGATAACGGATCTGTCCGTGATTGGTGATGATACTGCGGAAAGTCGTGATTTTAATATGTTGGTCAGTGACGAGCGCGTAAAACACATTGTGGAGAGAACAAATTATTACGGATACAGCGGAGACAAAGTCAAAGGACTTGTATTTTGCAGCAGTATAAAAGAGACCGAAGAACTATCTGCAAAATTCAATAAAACAATAAATCCGGAGACAGGAAAGTATTACCGGACAATTGCGTTAAACGGAAGCGCATCGGAGTCGGAGAGGCAGAATGCTTTCGAGAGACTTGCGATGGACGAAGAAGATGCGACTGAACTAAACGAACCGCTCGATTATATTTTTTCGGTGGAAATCTTAAATGAAGGCGTTGATATAGTCGAGGTGAACCAGGTAGTTATGCTGCGACCGACGCAGTCACCTATTGTTTTTATCCAGCAGCTCGGAAGAGGACTCAGAAAAGCGACGGGTAAAGATTATGTTGTGATTTTGGATTTTATCGGAAATTACACAAACAATTTTATGATACCTATCGCTCTTTCGGGGGACAGGACATACAACAAAGACAATATAAGAAGATACATTGTTGAAGGCGGCAGGGTTATACCCGGAGCATCGACGGTGCATTTTGATGAGATAAGCAGAAAACGAATATTCGCATCGGTGGACAATGCGAATTTCAGCGATATAAAACTGATCAAGGAAAATTATACAAATCTCAAAAATAAACTCGGACGAATACCGGCACTGCGGGATTTTGATGATTACGGAGAGATGGATGTCATCAGGATATTTGACAACGGAAGTCTGGGTTCTTATTACAAATTTTTGGTCAAATACGAAAAGGATTATAAAGTAAGGCTTTCCGCAGACCGGGAGAAAGTCGTTGAGTTTATCTCAAAGAAACTGGCAAGCGGAAAACGAATACAGGAACTAGAACTTTTGAAACGTATTATTCTATATGCGAAGGGCTTGTCAAAAATGGGCCTGTTTGAGGGACTAAAGAAAGACCTTTTGGCGTATGGTAAAGAGATATCGAAGGATCAGGAAAAAAACATCGTAAATGTCATGACAAACGAGTTTCCGGCAGGCTCGGGAAAGAAAACGTACGCACAGTGTGTTTTTATTGAAAAGGAGAATGACGATTACAGACCGACAGAAGATATCCTTGAAATGTTGGGCGACGAAGATTTTTCTGATATCGTGGAGGAACTTGTCGATTTTGGCATAAGCCGGTACAAGAGAGATTACAGCAAAAACTATGAGAAGACAGACCTCGTGTTGTATCAAAAATATACTTATGAAGATGTGTGCAGACTTTTGAACTGGGAGCAGAATGAAGTTCCTTTGAACATAGGCGGTTACAAGTTTGATAAAAAGACGAAGACATTTCCGGTGTTTATAAATTATGATAAGTCGGAAGATATAAGTGATACCACAAAGTACGAAGACCATTTTGTGCAGGGCGTAAGGGACAGACTTATAGCCATATCAAAATCGGGAAGAACGCTAAATTCCGAGGACGTTTTGAATTTTCTCAAATCAAAAGAACGAGGAATTCAGGTAGAACTTTTTGTGAGAAAAAATAAAGATGATAAAATATCCAAGGAGTTTTACTATCTCGGACATATGACGGCAAGCGGTAGGGCAAAAGAATTTACTATGACAAATACCGACAAAACCGCGGTGGAGATAGAATGGATACTGGATGTACCTGTCAGGGAGGACATCTATGAGTATATAGTAAACGGCTGATGGAGGAGATATGAAGACAGTCAGGGTTGTCGCAGCAGTAATATGCGATAGTATGGAAAAGAAAAACAAAATATTTGCCACTGCCAGAGGATATGGCGAATTTAAAGGCGGATGGGAGTTTCCGGGAGGAAAGATAGAAGAGGGGGAGACCCCTGAGGAGGCTCTTATGCGTGAGATAAAAGAGGAACTGGATACGGATATAATTGTCGGGGATCTTATAGATACAATAGAGTATGACTATCCGACTTTTCACCTTTCAATGGACTGCTTTTTTGCCGAGGTTGTGTCGGGACATCTTGAACTCAAGGAGGCTGAGGCGGCAAAGTGGCTCACGAAAGACACCCTTGATTCAGTCGACTGGCTCCCTGCAGATATAACACTTATTTCTAAAATAAAAGAAATGATAAAATAGCAGGAAACGGAGGTTTCCATTTGATATACAGAGACATAACACCTGAGGATGATCAGTATATAGCCGAGATCATTAGGGACAATTTAAGAAAAAGAAAACTTGATATTCCGGGAACTGTTTATTTTGATGATAATCTTAATCATATAAGTGAGTTTTACTTGGACAGCCCGTCGAAAAGGCACTATTATATAGTGACAGATGTGAACGGGCAGGTTGTCGGAGGTATAGGGCTTGCGGAGTTTGATGAGTTTGAAAAATGCGCCGAACTCCAAAAACTTTATCTTTCAGACGAGGTCAAAGGCGACGGAATGGGCTATGAGATGATAAAGCTCATTGAGGATACAGCGCGTGAAATGGGATACGAAAAAATGTATCTTGAGACGCACACAAATCTGGCGGCGGCAATTCACATCTATCAAAAATGTGGATTTAGGGAGATTGAAAAGCCTGCCGGAGTGGTACATAGTGGCATGAACAAATTTTTCCTAAAGACACTTTAACGTTAGGAGAAGTTGGCATGAACAAAAAAATTTGGGACTTGTATGCGCCGATTTATAAGACAGCAATGAAAGCGGATGCCAAGATGTACAAGGTTATGTATGAGCGCATTCCGAAGGTGATAGAAGGCAAGGAGGTTTTGGAGATAGCGACAGGACCGGGGCTCCTTGCAAAAAATGTGGCCTACGCTGCAAAAAAAATGATAGCGACAGATTATTCTGACGGAATGATCGAACAGGCGAAAAAAGGAGTCAATCCGGATAACCTCACCTTCGAGGTCGCGGATGCTACAAACCTTCCTTATGCGGACGACTCTTTTGATGTCGTTTTGATAGCAAATGCGCTTCATGTGATGCCGAATCCAAGGCAGGCACTGGGAGAGATAGACAGAGTGTTGCGAAAGGACGGGATTCTCATTGCTCCGAATTTTATCGAACATAATGAGAGCGCGGTAAGCAGGATTTGGTCCGGCATACTGAAGATTGCAGGTGTGACGTTCGAGCATCAGTGGGACGCGGATGAATATGAGAAGTTCCTCACTGACAACGGGTGGAGCATAAAAAACAAAAAAGTATTGAAGGCGAGAATCTCGCTGGATTATGTGGAATGTGTGAGAAAAGGATAATATGGCAAAACAAAAAGAAGTAAAAACCAACGCAATGAGGATATTGGACGGTCTGAAGATTGAATACAAAACGATGACTTACGAGTGCAAAGAGTTTGAGGACGGAGGGCAGGTCGCGGATTCTCTTGGGCTGCCTCACGAGAAAGTGTACAAGACGCTCGTGTGTCAGGGAAACAGCAAGGCATATTTTGCATTTGTGATTCCTATAGATTCGGAGCTTGATCTAAAAAAAGCCGCGAAGAGCGTCGGAGAAAAAAGCGTGGAGATGATTCACGTCAAGGACATAAAAAATGTGACCGGGTATATCAGAGGTGGCTGTACTTCCGTCGGGATGAAAAAAGCCTATCCGGTTCGCATCGATGAGAGCGCTAAAGTACTTTCCGATATCTATGTAAGTGCCGGAAAAGTCGGTTGTCAGATAAATCTTGCACCGGAGGACCTAAAGACGGCCGCAAAGGCAGAGTGGGCCGACATAACAAGACGCTAATGATAATAAAAGACTGTTTGGAGCAAAAAAGAACGTATGGATATTGACGTTCTTTTTTTTTGTCCTAGAATGGTTAGTTGGGACTAACGAAGCTGGGGCGTAAGTACAGGTGTTTGAATCGTAAACCAAAATGATGGTTTTGATTATAAAGAGAAAATAGAAAAATTTTAAAGGAGGAGTTATGAGTTTAGACGAGTTGAAGGAAAACAAAATTGCGGTTGTTGCAAACCTCGACGGCGACAGCAGATTTATCAGCCGTGTTACATCTATCGGTCTTACACCGGGATGCAGGCTTAGGGTGGTAAAAAATGACAAGAACAGACCGGTTCTTGTGTATTCGAGAGACACAATGATATCGCTGAACAGAAAAGAATGTTTGGGGATAAAAGTCAAGGAGGTAGAGGGATGAGCACAGCGACAATAGCATTGCTCGGGCAGCCGAACTCAGGCAAATCAACACTTTTCAATGCGCTTACGGGACTGCATCAGCACGTTGGAAACTGGCCGGGAAAAACAGTAGAAAAGAAGGAGGGATCTTTCTCCTACAATGGGAGGGAGTACGGACTTGCGGATCTCCCGGGATCGTACAGTCTCTCCGCAAACTCCGATGAGGAGGTTATAACAAGGGATTTTATAGCATCCGGAAAAGCCGATGTAGTATGTATTTTGGCGGACAGTTCACAGCTTGAGAGAAGTCTTTTTATGACTGCAGACTATGCCGGCATATCGGTTCCTTGTTTTCTTGTTTTGAATATGGCTGATGTGTCCAGGGAACAGGGGAAGCAGATTGACGTTAAGACAATAGAGGAGAAACTGGGAGTGCCGGTTATCCTCATCTCCGCAAATGACAAAAAAGAGTATGAGCCTTTTTATGAGGCACTTGAAAAAGCAGTCGAAAAAAAGACTATGCTGAATGTATCTTCGCTTGAAAACACTTATGAGAAAATAAACGGTTACAGTGAGATTAAGAATATTATACCGGACAATCTGATACCGGGGTATTCAACAATGTGGCTCGACGTAAAGACACTTGAGAACGATCCCGTTGTCATGGAGAAACTCAAAAGCGCAATGGATAAAGATGCACTCGCGAAGATTGAAGAGGTCAAAAGAAATGCAAAAGGCGCAATCGAGACAGGCGGAGCAAAATTTGCATGGATAGATGATGTGCTTAAAGATGCGGTTTCCGACTCGAAGGACACAATGACACTCGGCAAGCTTGACCGGTTGTTTACCAGTAAAGTATGGGGAAAACCTGCGGTTGTACTCACAATACTCTTGGGACTTATTTTGTCATTTATACCTGCGCTTCCACTTATGGGAATCGGTATGGTAGTAAGCGCATTAAAAGCGCCTGTGGGTGATCTTCTCACAACAGTGGGATGCCCTGAGTTTATCACAGCAATACTCTGCAATGTTGTGATCCAGTCATTTTCATTTATATTCCAGATGCTTGGATTTGTATTTGGTGTGACTCTTGTTTTTGGACTTCTCGAGGAAGTCGGTGTCATGGCGAGAATTTCATATGTGTTTGACAATACGATGGGAAAGCTCGGACTTCAGGGAAAATCCGTAATGCCGTTTTTGGTAAGCTTCGGATGTACGATGGGAGGCGCAGCCGGAACAAGAGTCATTGACAACTGGGGACAGAAGGTCCTCACTATAGCTCTTGCATGGGCTGTTCCGTGTGGTGCGGCATGGGCGGTGGTTCCTATGCTATCGACTTTGTTTTTCGGATCTTATGCGGTAGTAGTAATCGTTGCGATACTTTTTACAATGCTTTTGCATATGTGGATCACAGCGAAAATATTCGGTCGTCATCTTGTGAAAAAAGAGGACAGATACGGAATGATAATGGAACTTCCTCCGTATCATAAGCCAAAGTGGGGTGCATTGCTTCGCTATGTTTTGGGAAGGACAAAAGACACTTTTATACGTGTGAGCAAGGTTGTCCTTTTGGTGTGCGGAGTGTTTTGGGTTTTGAGTTATTCGTTTGTGCCGGGAAGCGATCCGATTCTTTATACAATCGGAGAAGCAATAGAGCCGGTGACAAAGATTTTCGGTCTCAAGTGGCAGCTTTTTATGGCTTTCATAGTTTCATCGATTGGTAAGGAAGGAGCTCTTGGTGTAATAAGCGCTCTCTTTAACGGAGGCAATTTTTCGGGAGCCTTCTATGATGCGATGAGCGGAGGAGCACTGGCGTCAGATCTGAATGACACACTTTTGGCCAATGTCACAAAACCTGAGGCTCTCGCGTTTATATTTGCAATAACCTTCAACATGCCTTGTGTTGTGGCGCTTGCGGCAACATATCAGGAGGTTCACTCCGTAAAATGGACTGCGAGAATCGCAATTTATTACACTGTCGGTGCAATGATCTTGTCCATGATCGCATATCATATCGGACTTTTAATCTGGTAGAGGAGACTAAGATGGAAGGCTTGATCAAACTGCTTAAAGACGGGCATGCAAGGACTATAGAGATGCTTGCTTTAGAACTCGATACCACACCCGCTGACATAAAAAGAAAACTGGAATTTCTGGAGAACACCGGAATCATAAAACGAGTTTCATTTGAGGTGTCTTCCTGTGGTGGAAACTGTGGTAGCTGTGGAGGCTGTGAACACTCCGGGGATGAAAAAGCGACATGCAAAAGCTGTATGCCTTCGGGCGAAGTTTTGAACATGGGAGAAATGTGGGAAGTAGTCGGTTTGTAGTATGATTTGACATTTTTTACTTGTTTTGTGTATGCATTATCTTATTATGGATATATAGTTTTATATCCGTGATGGGAGGCGCATACTATGATCGGAAAGCATAGAAACCAAAAGGTCACGGGTTTTTGAAAAAGATAGTAGTTGGTTTGAAAGAGAAAAAAGCGAGTACCGCTCACAATCGAAAATTGTACTTTATGAGCTGTAAAATAAAGCTGATTTTGCGGGTGTTCGATGGCTTTTTAAGAGTTTTACCGCTCAACCCATGTCTATCCTTCAAAGAGGACGCACTGTCACCGTAAGTACTGCTATTAGCAGTGACTAAGCGGATGCTGCGTCCTTTTTTGTTTATAATTACGATATCATACGCATAATCTGTGCCATTTGCATCCATTCTTACCTTTAGTTTTCCGGCAAAATATGTTATTCCTTCATTGTTTTCTATTCCAAAACGAACGTTATATGTTCTCCATCCTCTTGCGGCATCAAGATTATGTTTGTCTTCCTTGTTTGCCTTCCATCTGCCATTAAATGCTGACTCAATAGCTTCCTTTATAGCTGGAACAAGATTGAACTTTGCGCGCTTTTCACAAATACGACCCTCCAAATTTGGAGGGTCGTTCAACAAAAGGTGAAAAATGAACTATTCAGTTTTAATGTCTGTATATTATAAAGAAAAACCTAAATATTTAAGAGAGAGCATAGACAGTATGCTCTCTCAAACTTTAAAAACGGACGATTTTATCAGGCCCGCTCACTAAAGAACTAGATAAGGTCCTTTTAGAATATGAAGAAAAGTATCCTGACATCATTCATATAAAAAGGCTTCTAAAGAACGGCGGCCTCCCGGGCGCATTAAATGCAGGCCTTCCTCTTTGCAAAAATGAACTTGTTGCAAGAATGGACAGTGATGATATAAGTCTTCCTGAGAGATGCGAGAAGCAGGTGAAAAGATTTGAAGAAAATCCTAAGCTAGCCATGCTTAGCACTTCACTTACGGAGTTTGTCATGGATTCAAACGAAAGCGCATACTTCAAAAAGAAAAGAGCGTGCCCGCTTCATATAATGAGATACTTGCATACTCAAGAAAAAGAAATCCGTTCAACCATCCGACTATGATGTATAATAAAGAAAAGGTACTTGAATTGGGAGGCTACAGACAGTGGCCGTACTTTGAGGACTACGACCTTTGGACAAGAATGCTTGCATCAGGATGTGAGGGAGAAAATCTAAAAAAATCACTCCTTTACATGAGAACCGAGGCAGGCATGTATGACAGAAGAGGCGGCTTAAGCTATGCGAAGAAAGCCATAGCTTTCAGATGGAATCTGTTTAGAAGGGGATATTCCGGGCTGGGTGATTTTATCGTATCTGCCGGGGGACAGCTCGTGATATCACTTTTGCCATCAAATGCAAGAAAGAAAGCATACGCGAGGATGCTCAGAAAACGCTGACTCTTGAAATTGGGGGGGTGCTGCTATAATAAATAGTGTGCGATTAAAGTAACGCAGTTACTTTTTTGAAAGGAGAAGGGTTATGAAGAAAAAAGTATTTGAAACTCGAGGTCATGTTAAGCGATTTGCGGCACTTGTTATCGCGGCAGCAGTTCTTGTGGTAAGCTTGCCGACTTTGTCAGTGCAGGCGGATATGTATCTTCCGTACAAGATAAACAGCAATCTTACTAAGTATGCCGAGAAGCAGTCAAAAAAGATTGCAAAGAAAGCAAAGCTCAGTGAAAAGACAGAGCTTCCGCGCTGGGATTTCATGGACATGGACAAGGACGGAAAGGGCGAGCTCATTTACAGTCCGGAAGGTCTTGATTACAGAAATACCAAATCCGACAAGAGCTATTCCGTGGAGATATACGGATATTACAGCAAGACAGTAAAGAAGCTTGCAACCATCAAAAATGTGACAGAGCTTAGAAAAAGTTCCGGAAAGCTTTTGGTTCACACTAAAAAAGGAAAAGTATCCGCATACACAGAGTATGAACTGAAAAATAAAAAAGTAAAAGCAAAGACCACATACAAGTATGACGGGAAAACGAAGAAGTACACAAAGAACGGAAAGAAGATAAAGAAGGCGACCTACAAGTCTTACACAAAGAAATATAAGACAAAGAAAATCAAGAGGTTAGATTACAACTCATCGAAAGCATGGAAGATTTTCGAGCATAGAATGGCAGAAAAAATAATGAAGGAAGTGTTAAAAGTAAGTACTCTTGATAAAGTATTTGACGAGGATGGCACGATTTCATACAAAGTAAGACTATGCACGGTAGATGGCAATATATCACTTTACCAATCCGATGACAAAATCACTGATATAGACAGTATATTGATGGATGGAAAGACATCCACAAATACAACGATAGGAAAATTTGACATGGCTTCATTTAAGCTTTTAAAGAGTGAAGTAGTTGATGGATACATCAAGGATGCCGAAGATGTAGATGAAGATACTTACAGGATATTTACAACTACGGATGTTTCCGAAATAGCAACGGTTTATCCGGGATATACGGTGCCGGACGGAACGGATTTGACTACATACACCATCAAAGGTGTGTATATGGCAGATGTAGCTACGGGACGGCTTCTTACAGCTGATTTTTGGCTTGAAAATGATGAAGCACCATATGACGATCTCTTCCATGTAGCGTATATCTTTGAAAGAATAGTAAGATAAAATTTATATAAAAACTAGGACTAAATGCCTATATCTTATTGAAAGATATGGGCATTTGTCAAATACGACCCTCCAAATTTGGAGGGTCGTTCAACATGAGCATAGACAAGAATGGAAATATAACAAACTACGATGAGGGCGTATCAAATGTTATTAGTTGGTTAGATGCAAAGAAACAGGAGTGTTATTCAATAATTCCTATAAGTGATATAATGGATGGAGCAACAAAAGGCAGATTGCATAAAGCACTCAAGGGATACGGCGTACATTCACCGGAATATTGGAATAATAAAAAAGTTTTTTCTGAAGAAGCATGGGCGGACTATTCATCCGTTAAAGCATTGAATGATGCAAGCGCAGAAAAAGCCCTTGCAGAGTTATCAATGGATTTAAGCGATATTTTAAAAGAAGCGTATGAAAGGAAAATGAAATGAGTTACCTAGATGCCTTAATTAAATCTATAAGAAAAGATGGATATGAGTATACCGCACAATACATTGAAAAATACGGTAATGATGAACCTTTATGGGAACGTGCGATTTTAGACGAATCTGATTTTGAAGAACGCGAAGCGCTAGCAAAACAGTGCATAGACGCCGGAAAAACTGCAACGGAGTTAGGAATTGTCGCAACAGTTCAACCCGGATACATCCAATAAAGGAGATAGCCTATGCCAAGTTTTAATTTTACTTCTCATGCATCCGAAGTGAAAGCCGCGAAAGATGCAGCCATTACAAAAGCACTTGAAATGATAGGTTTACAGGCAGAGGGATACGCAAAAGAGAATATAACGCGTGCAAATACGACCCTCCAAATTTGGAGGGTCGTTCAACTTGAAGATATAAAAAACCAGCTGAACAAGACCTGTACCATCATCGACTCAAAGGGTGCAATAGCAGGGGAAAACAACACTCTCATCTGCTATGTGAGCTACTTTGAGCTCCCTGTGATGAAGGATATTATCTCAGAACACAAGGGAAGTTTCAGTACAGTTTCAACAATAGATGAAATCGTGCGCTAAAAGATATATTTTGATAGACGAATTCTTTGACAAAGGTTTTGGTAATACTTGTAGAAAAAGAATAACCGTATCCCATAAATAGTACTTTAATACCGAATAATGAAATGATAAAATAGTACTATAAATTAAGCGAGAAAGTGACGAGGTCACGAATACTTAAGGAAGGAGGAACGCGGTTATGAGAAGACTCACGACTATTATCACAACCTTTATTTTTTGCCTGTTTGCTACGATTATACTCTATCCAAGCGTAGTAAAAGCGGACGGCGCACATTTTGTGTCGATGATAGATGTAACCGATTTGAATGGACCTGAAGACGGTCATGACCATTCAATATGGGTATATCATGAGAATGATGATAATTTCCTTGAGAGTTACGGAGGAATTTCATATAATCCGACCACAAATGTGTTGACACTTAACAATGTCAATGGTCCGGGTTATTTCCTTATGATTAGCGGAGATTATGGTTCTCCTACAGAGGTGGAGATTAAGGTTGTCGGTGACAACAAACTCAAAGGTCTGTGGTGTTTCTCTTCAGGAGTAAAATTTACAGGAACGGGAACTCTGACCATAGACCAGTCGGCTACAACAACTTTGGATGCAGCTACGTATACGTTCAATGCCTTAAATGCTATCTACATTCATCAGGTAGAAGACAAGAAGCTTACAATTGAAAAAACCGTCACCTTACATCTTAAATCGGGAACTCCGGGACTTGGAAGCGGAGAGGGTGTTATAGCTGTAGAAGGTATGACACATCAGACTTTGGATTCGTTTTTGGTCTACGGAGGAGTGGTAACACCAGATATGGATACGGTGTTCAGTGCAAACGACGAGCAGATTTTTATTCAAAATACAGAATTATCGTTTGTGGGAAGCATACCTGCTTCAGATCTTAAGGTCTCCGGTGTCAAAGAAAAGTATTATTGCACAGGTGAAGCGATAAAGCCTGAGCCAACTATAACCCTTGCAACAGATGAAAACACAGTCCTAAAAAAAGGAACCGATTATACTTTGTCTTACAAGGACAATAAGAATATCGGTAACGCTACTCTTACAATCACATTTAAGGGTAACTACAGCGGAAAGAAAACCGTAAAATTTACTATAGAACCGCCTAAAAAAGGTACGGCTTTCACTGTATCCGGTCTCAAATATAAGGTTGCTGATGCAAAGAAAAAGACTGTTAATGTAACGGGAGCTACAAAGAAAGATATCACCAAACTTACAGTGGGAGATACCGTCAAGATTGGTGGAAAGAGATACAAGATAGTGGGCATAAATGACAAGGCTTTTGCAAAGTACAAAAAGCTTAAAACAGTCGTTCTTGGCGCTAACATAGCTGAAATAGGTGAGGAAGCATTTGCTCAGTGTGAAAAGCTTGAAACCTTCAACTGCAAATCTACCGTGCTCACAAAGATAGACGCGAAAGCGTTTTACGGAAATAAAAAGCAGAAGAGTATCACCTTTAAGTCAAAGAAGATAAAGAAAGTTGGAAAGAAGGCATTTACCAAGATTCCGTCAAAAGCTGTAATAAAAGTAAATGCTTCGATGGTGAAAAAGTATACTAAATTATTCAGAAATGGTGGCTTGTCTGTTAAGGTCAAGGTAACCAAGAATAAGTAAGTAGTCAAAAAAGCCGGGTGCATATCGTAAGATTAAGCATCCGGCTTTGCCATGTTTTTGAAAGAATTATTTTTTTAAATAAAATATGGCAAGCTGAGTTCTGTCGCGGAGGTTGAGCTTTTCAAGTATGGTGGAAAGGTAGTTTCGCACCGTGCCCTCCGACAGACAAATACGACCCTCCAAATTTGGAGGGTCGTTCAACTATCAGTCATAAAAGGGCGTGAAAGAAACAAGAACATAAACGAATATTCCGGCAAGCTGCACGGTATGTCATACGAAGAATGGAAGAATGCAAAGTCAGAATCACAGAGTATAACAGCCGGTGTACAGAGGGCGAAAGAATATAAACAAAGTTATGTGAATGAGTATAAAAATCCTAAAGGATTGGGCGCTAATTCGGATACATTCGGTATAGTGGCACCACATGACCCACCAAAACATATTGATACGATTGATTTTAATAACCCGGATGCTGTAAAATCCATATTAAATAGTTACGAAAATCGCGCGCGTTCATTAGACCATGAAACGGCGTGCGTTATAACAACAGAGGGTAAAGTATATGAATGTTACGGCATAAAGGATAGAGTGTGGGTTGATGCAGATTTGGGCGATGAATTAAAGGGCGCTATAGTATCGCATAACCACCATATAGACGTAACAGAGTTTTCTTTGGGTTCGGATGATATGTCGTTATTTGCTTCATACGAATTAAAGGAATTACATGGATGCGATGAAAAATATACACATATTTTATCAAGAATCAATAAGACACTTGACCCGTTGCCGGAAGATTGGATGAACGTTGAGAATTATCAACATGCCACTGTTGTTATGTGGGCGGAGCGATATGGTTACGGCTATGTTAGGGTACAAAATGACTAAAGAAGAATTTGAAAAGAAAAGACGGGATTTATTAAATGAATGCATAGATGCAAGAGATGCATTATATAAAAAGGCTTGTGCAGAGGGACGCACCGGTATTGGATTGGGTAGAGATTTGCCGGAAATAAGAGCCGTTACGGAGGAATATCGACAAAAAGCTATATTATTGCAGAAAGAATATGAGGAAAGCTAATGTCAAGTTTTAATTTTACTTCTCATGCATCCGAAGTAAAAGCTGCCAAAGATGCAGCCGTTACAAAAGCGCTTGAAATGATAGGTTTACAGGCAGAGGGATACGCAAAAGAGAATATAACGCGTGTCGGGGCAGTTGATACAGGCAGACTGCGAAACAGTATTACACACGCCGCAGAGGGCGACGACACGGAGGTTATAGGAACTAATGTAGAATACGCGCCATATATCGAGTATGGAACATCAAAAATGAAAGAACGTCCATACCTGACAAATACGACCCTCCAAATTTGGAGGGGCGTTCAACGAAAAAGCGGAGGTCACAAGCGCATTTAATAACAATTTGACTATTGATGAATTATCAAGTCCATTAGTTAATGATGAATACGGTGATTATCATTACTACGCAGTTAATTTAGGATTCAATCAATATAAGTTTTATAAAAAAGTTCCAATAGACCTATACGATGACGTAGTAGACGAAGTTTTGTCTGAAATGTTTGGTAGAGGATGGAAAAAGGCATGGAAAGAGATAGAAAAATCGAGAAAGAACTTATAGAACAGTTAGCTTTACATGAAAAAAATGAAAAGTTTATAATAAGCTCTTTACGTCTTATGGATAATGATAGTAAGCGAATAGCGTTGATTGAATACTTAAAAAAACATAAGTTTGCAACGCGTCAGGAAATAGAAACAACGATGTTTTATATGACGATTGAAACGAGGTAAGCAATATGGATGCTTTTAAAGCTATAGCAATAATTCTAGCTGCTATTAGAGAATCGGAGCGTGAGGGTGTTTTTAATGAAACATATATTACAGAGGGTAAATTAGGCAAATACGACCCTCCAAATTTGGAGGGTCGTTCAACTGGATTTCTACGTTTTTGGCATTCTCCAGCATGAAGCTGGCAGGGATAGTAATGCTAGTTGGATGTATCCTCTGCGTGCCTGTACTGCCTTTTGTTCATAGCAGAATATATAAGAGGTACAATAAGAATGTATGATGAAGAAATAATAGAAACGAATGGCATGATAATCAATGACGCAATAGATTATATTAGTGAGTTGTTCGCAGGTAATTCTGATGGGCATGGAGCAGATCATACTATGCGTGTATATCACAATGTGCATATACTCTTGGAAGCGTACCCCGAAGCAGATAGTTTTGTTGTATCTTTAGCGGCATTGTTACATGACGCTGATGATCATAAGCTTTTCGGTACAGAAAATAATATGAATGCCAGGTCATTTATGGAACGCAAAGACCTGCCTCTAGAAACGATAGAACAGATTTGCAAAACAATAAATACTGTGTCATTTAGTCATAACAGAGGGAAAAGCCCTGAAACTCTGGAGGGAAAGATCGTTCAGGATGCAGACAGACTTGATGCAATTGGAGCAATAGGAATAGCCAGAACATTTGCGTTTGGTGGAAAATCAGGAAGATCATTATCAGATTCTATAAAGCATTTTTACGATAAGCTTCTTCTGCTTAAGGATGAACTG